>CALLIO010000243.1 GCA_938009055.1 uncultured Altererythrobacter sp. | reverse complement strand
GTCAGCTGGCCCTTGCTCCACCCCCACACGCTGAACGCCATCGCGCCGGCCATCAGCGAATTGGTGATGAGCGCCTGCGTAATGTTGAGGAGGCCGAGCGAATTTTCGCTCTTGATCGCGGCCTCGGCATAAGATTGCGCGGCATTTCCATAGCGCGCTTCTTCGCGGCTTTCGGCCCCGAAATATTTGACCGTTTCGTAGTTTAAAAGCGAGTCGACTGCGCGGTGCAGAGCCTTGCCATCCAGGTCATTCATCTCGCGGCGCAATTTGGTCCGCCATTCGGTGATCCATCGCGTGACAGCGATATAGGTGACGACGGTGAGGGCCGTTGCAGCAACCAGCTCCCAACCGAAATTAATGTAGAAGATAACGCCAACCGCTATCAGCTCTATAGCAGTGGGAGCGATGTTGAACAGCAGGAAGTAGAGCATCATGTCGATGCTCTTGGTGCCGCGCTCGATCACCTTGGTAACCTCGCCCGTGCGGCGCGAAAGGTGGAAGCGTAAGGACAGGCGGTGCAGCCGGTGG
Organism: uncultured Altererythrobacter sp.; assembly: GCA_938009055.1. Taxonomy (GTDB): domain Bacteria; phylum Pseudomonadota; class Alphaproteobacteria; order Sphingomonadales; family Sphingomonadaceae; genus Erythrobacter. Next base: position 3,557 of record CALLIO010000243.1, on the reverse strand, counting down.
AACACGTCTTTTGCCAGATTGAGCGTTGCCACCTGCCCCACGCGCTCGAACACCATATTGCGCAATTGATCGAAAGCAACCGAGGTGAAGCGGCCAAGCCCATAGGCCAGCACTAAGGCAAGCGCGACGGTAAGCGCCTGGCTCGCCGCGTCACTTGCTGCATCAGCGGACATGGCGTCAACCGCATCGCGATAGGCAAATGGCAGGGCGAGGGTGACACCTTTTGCTGCGAGCACCAGCATCATGGCGAGCACGATCCGGCGTTTGAGCGAGGGATTACCTTTAGGCCACAGATAGGGCAGGAAGCGCCGAAGCGTGCTCCACCCGTCGGTCTCCAGCTCGCGCTTGGCGTCTTCGGAAGTGGAAGTGTCGGGCGGCATTGCTGCGCCTATGTGGGATCAATTGACCCTAAGCACAAGGATGGGCGCATAAGGGCGCACGCACAAGCATGAGTGATATTGACGAGTTACGAAGGACCCTTGCGCGCCTCGCGGGCCTGCTGCCTAAGCTCGCGCTTGCTCGGCAGATCGAACAGAACGCGCTTTTTCGAAAAGTCGATGGCGACCCGATTGAAGATCTTCAAATGCTGCATTCCGAGCGAAATCACAGGTTTGTCACCAAGCCCCAAGGCTTCGAATGCAGGCGCATCGGCAAAAGCGATCGGCATGTTCTTGAGCGTTAGCCCCTCGATCTTGATCTCGCGCGCAATGGCCCATTCGCCAACCATTGACACACCATTGACATCGGTTGTGGTTATGTCCTCTTGCCGCTTGGCCCTAATCCGGCGCTGTAAGACCTTATTGCCAAGGCTGGTCTGCGCGCCAGTGTCGATGATGACCGTTGCCTTGACCCCTTCGATCTCGGCATCGGTGATGAGCAATTGGCCAAGCTTGGTGCGCGCTTTCACGATGATTTCAAAGCCGCGCGAGCTGTATTCTTGCTCGGCATCGGCAACCGCAATGGTCTCGTTGCGGAAATCGATCAGCACGCGCATGTCCTGCAAAGTGTCGAGCCCGATAATCCCATCGGCCCCCACATGTTCGCGATTTAGGATCGGCGCGGAGAGATTGTAGATCGTGCGGCTACCAAGACCCAGCTCTTCCAGCTCGACAAGGTCGACCGAGCGGCGGCTGGCCATCCCGACGAGAGTGGCCGTGCCGAGATGTTCAAGGTCAAGCTCCTCGTTAATGCCATGCGTGATCGCGGTCGCTTGCGATCCGGTGTCGACCATGAAGTTGTAGGGGCCAGAGCCGTCAATTGTGACCGGTATCGTCAGCCTTTGATGGCGCTCTGTGTCGAGGTCGAGGATCTCGGTCTGCTCGTCATTGAGATTGGGGCCTATTGCGGATTGGTCTTTGACCGGTTGGACCGTAGCGCTTGATACGGCCACAGCCATGGCGGCGGGCAACCAGAATGCGTGCATGATGTCTCTCTCCCATCGTATGGGGCGAGCCTATCACCAAAGCCTCTATCTCCCAAATGGTGCGGGGGAGGGTGGAGCAGTTTGCTTTATGCTGCGGGTGCAGATTGCGGCTTCTGGCGCAGCATTGCCCATGTCTCGCGCACAAGGCCGGGCCAAACGAACCACAAGGTGCAGGCATAGGTAAGCGCGCCAATCACTGCGAACAGCGCAAGATCGATGTAATGCGTGCCAGTGCTGGCGTATATCTGCGCGAGGCTGACGGTCAGGGCCATAGCGCCAACCGATATTAGGATCGGGATTAGCTCGCTTATCAAAGCCCAGATGCTAACCCCAATGCGCGGCAAGGTGAGGGTAAGGGAGAAAGCAAGCAGGCAGGGCGCTGCAATCCACCAAGCATGAACGAGGCCCATCGCACCATTGGATGCGCCCCAGATAAAGGCGCTTGGCATAATGATCGCACCGGCAATGCTGGTGGTGAGATAGATCTGCGGGCGGCCCATGGCGTTGGTTGTGGGCGAACATATGAAGTGGAGCGCCATCACTGGCATCGCAAGCGCAAGGCCGCTAACCAACGGGATCATCCCGGCCCATTTCTCACCGAACAAAGTCAGGATTGCCGGCTCTGCCGTCAGCGACAGGCCGATATAGATTGGCGCTGTTACCATCATCACCATGCGCGCGGTCCTAAGATAATAAGGGCCAATCGAGGTGCCGGCGCGATGAAGCTCGGAATAGGCCGCAATCGCAACCTCGTTGATCGGGGGCAAGAATCGGCCGGTCACAATAAGGGTCAGGAACAGGGCCTCTGAATACAGGCCCAGATCATAAGTCGACAGAATGCGCCCGGCGATCACAATGTCGCTTTGGCTCTGGATGATCCAGAACAGTTGGCACAAAGTCAGCGTGCCGCCAAAGGTGACCAGATCGCCCGCGCCGCGCGGATCAAATATCGGCTTGATCCAAAGACGGGCCGCCACCGACATGCCGATCGCCTTGGTGAAGAACATTGCAATCGGCGCATAGACCAGTGCCCAAACGCCCCAACCAAGCCATGCCAGCGTAAGTGCGGTCAGCGCACCGATAATAGCGCTGGCAAGATTGACTTGTCCTTGGCGGCGGAACTCAAGCTTGCGGGCCAGCAGCTCCTGCGGCAGCGCAGTGAAGGGAATGGTAAGGAAGATCGCCGCCTGAATACGCAGCATATGGGCGACCATCGGCTCACCAAAATAGGCAGCTGCATAGGGGGCGAAGAAGAATTGTGTGACCGCAAGCAGCCCGTTGAAGAGCAGCAGCAATCCAAAAATCTGCCCGACCCTGCGCTCGTCGATCTGGCGCGTCTGAACCAGCGAGGTTGCAAAGCTTTGACCGTTGAGGAAGGCAAGTGCGGTCAGCACCACTTGAGTCATCGCAAACAGGCCGTAGTCCGTCGGCTCGAGCAGGCGGACGACCATTATGGTCGATGTCCATGTGATGATCTGCGCGATCACCTGACTTCCCCAGCGCCAAGCGACCGCAGAGCGGACGCGCGCGGCAAAGCCGTCAGCGCCAGATTGTGCGCTAGGGTTTGGTTGGGAATCAAGCTGCGACATCGTATGACAGCCCTTAACGCCCATTTATGAAGAAAATGCCGCGATGAATCGGGTGCTTAGCTGGGAAGGATCCGCCGAAAACTAGGCCAAATTGGATGTGGTTCTAGGAAAAATCTTAAGCGCGCTCTTGAAAACTGTGCCCAAGACCCCATTTTGGGAGTTCTGAGAGTGCTCAAAAACGGCGGATTTCTGCCATTTTCACACTTCTTTGAAATAAAATTGCAAAAAGGCGTTGACCGAATCTTCGACCGCGCCTAGATGACCTCCACCGACGCGGCGCTGCCGGGTTCCAAACCTGGCTTCGATCGCAACGGTCGCCAACATCTGTCGGACAACCGGTCCCCCGGTGCAAATCGGGGCTCCATTGTTGTCCGCCTTTTCTGTTGGATGGCTCTTTGACATTGTTAGTTTTTGATGAAGGGACATGTGGGCGACGGCGCCCAGTCCGAGGACCTCAAGGCCTCGGTAACTGGTTAATTTGAAGCCGATTGCCACATCCTTATCGCCTCCACAGGCGGTTTGTGATGATGCATGTTCATTCGTAT
>CALLIO010000242.1 GCA_938009055.1 uncultured Altererythrobacter sp. | reverse complement strand
GACCGCAACATGTGTGTAGTCACGGTACGGATTGCCCAGATGCTCAAGCGGGAAATGCTCGCGCCAGTCCATTTGCGCGGTTAGAATGGGCATAACGATCCCAGTGTGGATGCCATTGGTTTCAAGCCCGATGGTCACGCCTGTTTCCGACTCCTCCCAATCAGAATTGCGCGCTATGCTTGAGCCGATCCAGGCGCTGAGGAGGAAGAGGGCGAGGACGCTGATCAATGCGCCCGCGATCCGCGAAAACCACTTGAGCGCAGGCCATTTGATTACGGGCCTCATTACTAGCTGAGTTTGCGCAGCCATAATATCGACCAATCGCCATTGATGTGCCTTGCACAGAGCTCAAAACCATTGCGCTCATATGCGCGCTTCACGCTTTCCTCTTGGCTTGAAAGCAATCCGGCGAGCACCACATGCCCATCGCGCGTAACGGCTTCAGCAAAATTCTCGGCAAGCTCGATCAATGGACCAGCGAGAATATTGGCAAGCAGCACATCATACGGCCCGCGTGCTTGGATCTGCTCATCATCCATACCGTCTGCAATCAGCATCGTCATTGCGCCGCGTCCTTCGCCGAGCATCATACCATTGAGCGCGGCATTATCCTCAACCACGCCTGCGCAAATGGGATCAATATCCGACGCTGTGCAATGCGCATTGGGCCATAATTTAAGCGCGGCAAAACCAAGCAAACCAGTGCCGGTTCCAATATCCGCGATGTTGAGCGCGGCAACGCCTTGCTCGTGGATTTGGCTAAGTATGGTGAGGCATCCGGCGGTTGTTTCATGCTGTCCGGTGCCGAAAGCCTGGCTTGCGGGAATGACGAGATCGATGGCGCCGGGCGCCGCATCATGATCGGGCGTGCGCACGCAAAAACGGCCTGCGTGGATCGGATCGACACCCTGCTGGGAAAGCGTGAGCCAGTCCTGATCGGCGATCTGTTCTGATGTGATTTGGGGCGCTTTGCCATCGAAAAGCGACTGGATCGCGGATGTTTGCGCTTCGATTGGCTTGGTTGGGTACCATGCCTCAAGCACCCAATCATCGGGCTTGTCTTCAGCGATCTCGCGTCCTGAAATCACCAATTGAGCATCCCATTCCTCCCGACCGTCGTGGACGAGAAGGGCCGATTGGATCACGTTTTTTTGACCAAAGGCGGAGAGTTTCCAGCTTGCGCTCATGGGGAAGCCTCTGCCGCTTCTTTGGCGAGGCGTTTGTCGAGGTCACGCATTTTGCCCGCTGCATATTCCCGGCAAGACATGCCGCCCTCAAACGTGCCGGTGGCTGCGCGGCGCACCATATTGCTGTGCGAGGGGTGCGGGGTGATCAGAATATCGCATTCGATCGCAGCGACGCGGGCAATACCCTTGCGATATTCTTCAAGATATTTTGGGTGGTCTGAAAATTGGTAGTCGTCAGCGCTGACGGGCGAGAGGCTGTCGGCATAGATGATGGACTTGCAAATCTCGCGCCCCTCTTGTTTATCGCAACTCTTCCAATACCAAGTCATCGCACCGGGCGAATGGCCTGGCGTTTCAATTGCGCGGATCGACAAACCGCTGACAGCAAGCCCTTTGAGAGAATCCAAAGTCAGTCCCATTCGGACAGGTTTCATCGGTTTGTGCATGCCGGCTTGAGGGTCGTTGGGCAGAACAACACCTGTTTCAAACACCGGGGCGATTTGTTTGCGCGCCATAACCGATGCACCGGTTGCTTCTTGAACTAAGGCATGACCGCCAACGTGATCAAAATGCTCGTGGCTATAGGTCAGAAATTTGATCTCTCTTTGATCAACACCCAGCGTATTGATGTTGCGCAAAACGGTTTCAGCGCCTTTTTCGGTTCCGCTGTCGATCAAAATATGCTCGCCAGCACCAAGGATCAAAATCGAGGAAATTCCGCAAGTGCCGACGTAATAGGTGTTCCCGTGGATCCGGAAGGGCGGGGCGGGCTTGTCCCATTTGTCCCAGCGCTCGCAATATTGGGCCCATTCCTCCATCGAAATGCCTTGGGCTTGGGGGCCCTCGGTCTGCGCGGAAACGGCAATAGGAGCGATCATAACGCTAAGCGCAATCATACTCAATCTAGCGAACATAGCTGGCTCCATTGGCATCAATCACGGCGCCGGTCATACTCTCGGGCGCATCCAAAGCGCAAAAGGCGATGATGCGGGCGATCTCTTCCGGCTCGGCCACGCGGCCAAGCGGAATGTCCGCTAGCAAGCCTTCGCCGCCGCGGCTTTCGAGATAATCGCCTGCCATCGCTGTGTCGACAAAACCGGGCGCAATGGCAAAGCTGGTGATGCCTTGGCTCGCATAGGCGCGAGCGATTGTCTTGTGCATGGCGAGCATTCCACCTTTCGCAGCTGCATAATGCCAATGCGCTGGGGAATCGCCGCGATGGCCCGCGCGGCTGGCGACATGAACAATGCGCCCTTTTGCGCCGCGTTCTTGCCAATGTTTCACGGCAAAGCGGCTGAGCTGGGCGGCAGCGGACAGATTGATCCGCAGGGTCTCTTCCCATTTGTCGAGCCATTCGACATCCGATCCTTCGATGGGGTTGGGATCAAACAAGCCAGCATTGTTCACCAACACATCAATCGCGCCGCCCGAAACTTCAAGCGCGCCGTCCCACAGCATTTGCGCAGCAGTAGGCTCGAGGAAGTCAGCAGCAATTGTTTCGGGACCGCCCGAGCGCGTTGCATGACCGATAACTTTCTCACCGCGCTCTTCCAATAAAGCGGCAGCCGCAGCACCGATTCCGCGGCTCGATCCAGTGAGTAGAATGCAGCTCATGCAACGCTCTATCCGAAACTTTGCAAGGGGAGTCGAGCGATTACCCACTTTAGCTGGGTTGCGCCCTGCGCTCAGCGCGCTAAGTGGAGTGTTCACAGGGGCAATTACTCAGGCAATTTGGACCAATGGCTAACAGACCGCTCTCACCGCATCTTCAAATCTGGAAATGGGGCCCGCATATGGCGGTCTCGATCCTTCACCGAGCAACCGGCGATGGCATGGCTTTGATCGGCCTTGGCGTTCTTGTCTGGTGGCTGGTCTCTATGGCGAGCGGGCAAGCCGCCTATGACAATTTCACCGGATGGATGTGGGCTGATCTCGGCGCGTTGGAATGGAGCGGGGCAGCGATTGCAACTTCGCTTATCAAAGTGCTTTTGAAGATCGTCACTATCGGTCTCAGCTGGGCGTTCTTCACTCATTTGATGAGCGGGCTGCGCCACTTTGTCCTCGATATTGGTGCAGGCTACGAGCTTAATACCAACAAGATGTGGTCGATCCTCTCGCCCGTCATCGCCATTCTTTTGACCGCGGGCTTCTGGGCCCTGATCCTCCTTCGTTAAGGGCTGATATTCATGGGTAACGGAACATCCATTGGGAAAGTGCGCGGACTTGGCTCCTCGCATCACGGCGCGCATCATTGGTTGCTGCAACGCTTCACGGCGGTTGGCAATGTGGTGCTGATGGGCTGGCTGGTCGCCAGCTTCGTGTTGCTGCCGGATTTGAGCTATGCAACGGTTGTCGATTGGATCGCATCGCCGGTGTCAGCCACAGCCATGGTGCTGCTGGTTATCAGCACATTTTGGCACGCGCGCATGGGTCTTCAGGTTCTGATCGAGGATTATGTGCAGGATTCAGGCACGAAATTCGGCCTCTTCGCTCTACTTAACATCGCAGCCTTTGGCGGCGGCGCGCTGGCGATCTTCAGCGTGGCCAGCCTTGCCTTGGGAGGAGCCGCATAATGGTTGATACCTCTGCATACACAATTATCGATCACACTTATGACGTAGTGGTCGTGGGCGCTGGCGGTTCTGGCCTGCGCGCAACAATGGGCGCTGCAGAAGCGGGCCTGAAGACGGCGAATATCTCTAAAGTGTTTCCCACGCGCAGCCATACGGTTGCAGCGCAGGGCGGCATTGCGGCATCGCTGGGCAACAACTCGCCCGATCACTGGTCATGGCATATGTATGACACGGTGAAGGGCGCAGACTGGCTGGGCGATCAAGACGCGATTGAATATCTCGCGCGTGAAGCCCCGCAAGCGGTTTACGAGCTTGAACATGCTGGTGTTCCCTTCTCGCGCAATGAAGATGGCACGATTTATCAGCGCCCGTTTGGCGGCCATATGCAGAATATGGGTGAGGGGCCTCCAGTCCAGCGCACATGCGCTGCTGCTGACCGCACCGGCCACGCGATGCTCCACGCGCTCTATCAGCAGAGCCTGAAGTATGATGCGGATTTCTTCATCGAATATTTCGCGCTCGACCTGATCATGAAAGACGGCAATTGCGTGGGCGTGATCGCGCAATGCCTGGACGATGGCACGATTCACCGGTTCCGCGCGCAAGCCGTGGTGCTGGCAACCGGCGGTTATGGTCGCTGCTATTACACCGCGACATCTGCGCACACCTGCACAGGCGATGGCGGCGGCATGGTGCTGCGCGCTGGTCTACCGCTGCAAGATATGGAGTTCGTCCAGTTCCACCCGACCGGCATTTACGGTGCAGGCGTGCTGATCACAGAAGGCGCACGGGGCGAGGGCGGATACCTCACCAATTCAGAAGGCGAGCGCTTTATGGAGCGCTATGCTCCGTCTGCTAAGGATCTGGCGTCGCGCGACGTTGTCTCCCGATCGATGGCGCTGGAAATGCGCGAAGGGCGCGGCCAAGGCCCCGACGGCGATCACATCTTCCTCCACCTCGATCACATTGATCCCAAAGTTCTGGCAGAGCGTCTGCCGGGCATCACCGAAAGCGGCAAGATTTTCGCTGGCGTTGATCTAACGCGGCAACCACTGCCGGTGACCCCGACCGTCCACTACAATATGGGCGGGATTCCGTGCAATTATCACGGCCAAGTCGTCGCACCCAAGGGCAAAGACCCCGATCATGTGGTCGGTGGATTGTATGCCGTGGGCGAGGCTGCCTGTGTGTCTGTACACGGCGCGAACCGTCTCGGCTCCAACTCGCTGATCGACTTGGTGGTCTTTGGCCGCGCGACCGGCCTGCATCTGAAAGAGAATATCGTCTCTGGCGCGAAGCAGGATGAACTGCCCGCTGACAGCACGGATATGGCTTTGGGTCGTCTCGACCACTTCCGCTATGCCGATGGCGGCAAGCCGACCGCAGAAATCCGCTCTGACATGCAGAAAACGATGCAGAAACACGCTGCCGTTTTCCGTGACAGCGCGCTGATGGAAGAGGGCGTGAAGCAGCTCACCGAAATCAACAAGAGCATGCAGGATGTGAAGGTCACCGACCGTTCGCTGATCTGGAACTCTGATCTGATTGAAACGCTCGAGCTTGACAATTTGATGAGCCAGTCCTGCGTCACCATGGCCTCTGCTGAAAACCGCAAAGAAAGCCGCGGCGCACACGCGCATGAGGATTTCCCCGATCGCGATGACAAGACTTGGATGAAGCACACTTGTGCCACGTTCGAGGGCTGGGGCGGCAGCGGCGGCAAGATCAAAATCAACTACCGTCCGGTGCACGAATATACGCTCACCGATGATGCGGAATACATCAAACCGAAAGCGCGAGTGTATTGATCTGAGGCGCTATGTCGGAAGCCTTTGAAGCCCGCTATTCGCGCGCCAAATCGACCCTAATGGTCGTAGGCTGCGTAGCGTTCGTCTTAGTAGGCCTCTTGCTGATTGGCTTTTTTGATATCGAGCCTTCCGAAAACAGTAGATATCTTGAGAGGGCTTATCCTGTTGCTGGCTGGTTGTCGGTCGTAACCTTTGGTTTTTTTGGTATTTATCACGCTAAGAATGTTCTTAATCCAAAGCTTGCAGTTCGACTTGATAATGCTGGACTTCTGATCACAAGTCTCTCGAAGCAAGCAATACTCTGGCAGGACCTCCAGGGCATTCGAAGTGACAATTTTTTTGGCACCGAGATTGTGGTGTTTGAGGTCGATGACGTTCGTTTCGCTGAGTTTGATGCTCTTCCGCGCCTGCTGATGGTTTTGAATCGGCCATTGACTGGATATCGGGGTTGGCTCGCAACCAATAATTTGAATTGCAAGCATTCAGACGTGATGAAAGCAGTTAAGGCTTTTGCGCCAAACCGGCTGAAGATCGCATCCGAATGAAGCG
>CALLIO010000241.1 GCA_938009055.1 uncultured Altererythrobacter sp. | reverse complement strand
GTTTACTGTGACAGGCTAACAGGCGAATGGCCGCCCCTGTTAACTAATTGACCTGTAACAGTTTTTAGCCAAATGAAGGGCATGGAAGCTTCTTCTCGAAACGTCCAATATTTTTCGCCCGAATTCTCTGCGTCATAGTCTGTATGCTCCAGCAGGGCCTCGATTACCTCCGAATCGGTACCTTTTAAGTCCATATCGGTGAGTTGCCCGATATTGATCATGGCTTTCTCAGCGATATCGCAAAGGGTTTGCCAGCCAAACTTGTCCGCCAATTGCTCGACTTTCCGCATCGCACTGGCAGACACGCGAAGCGCTAGCTCCTCGGTCGCAAGCAATGCTGCCTTATCAATATCACCCTTGGTGATTGTTTCCCGATTTTCCTGAAACATCAGAATGCTGGCATGCAGAGCAATCAACTGTGCCAAATAAGGCAGTCCGCGACTGATCCTGATTAAAGATGTCTCTGCACCCTTGTCATATCGGATTTGCGCTCTGCTCGAAGCACTGGATAACAGCTCGGTCACTTCGTCATTATTCATCGGCGTCATCGGCATTCCGATCAGGTTACGCCTGATAGATGGGATGTGTGAAACCAGAGAGGCGAGATTTGAAGCAACGCCAGCTATCAAAATTTGAATTGGTGCGCCGCGATCTGAGAGATTTTTTATGAGCTCAGCGAGTTTCGCTCGCGTTTCTTCGGATCCAACCCTGTCAAACTCGTCGACAATAAGGAGCAGCCTAGTGCTCTCAACCTGTTCCAGAAGCGCGGTCACATCAGCAACCGTTATTTCAGAGCCATCCAAAAGGTCCGAAAAAACCCCGCCTTTCTCTACTGCATCATCAGTTGGCTCATAACCTGAATGGAAGAGCAGCGGGACGCCATTGATCCAATTGCGCGCCAGGCTACTAAACGTCGTATCCGATCCGCACGACGCGTAGACAACATGGTAATTCGCTTCTGACGCCAAACTTGAGATTATATTGAGCAGCGACGTTTTGCCGATTCCGCGATCACCATAGACCACTACGTGCAGAAGCTGGTCCTCGATTAAGTGTATCAGCCTTTGCAAAAGGTCACGTCGTCCTGCAAACAACTCAGGCTGCGAAATGGGCTGTGAGGGAGTAAATGAACGCCTCAGGCGCGCCATTTGATTGGCAAATTCTGAGTTGCCGACCGCTTGGTTGCGTGAAACGTTGAACCTTGGGAGCTGTGTTGAGAGACCCGCCTTCTTTTGTGTAGAAGAGAGCTGAGGCTGGTTCAATCGCGCGGCCTCGACAGAATCCTGACTGTCCGAATCCCCATAAACCATGAGAGTTTCGTTCTCCGAGTTATCTAGCTCGCTTCCATCACTGTCGGCGTGCCCTTTCCGGCGGAAAAGACGGTCGAAAATGCCCAATTCTATACCTTTCAGAGGTTATTTAGCCTGACAATCCAGGCGGCAACATCGTGTTACATCTACCGTAACAGAACAACAAAGTCCTTGCTACAGTTACTAGCCTTCAACTTAATTGTTTAGAGCTTGACGCCCGCGTTCGCTCGCGCAACTGATTCAGCATCGGTTTTTCTGCATAGGCATGCAGGAGGTATGACACCAAAACACCGACCACAATTAGTGCGAGGTGCCCGCCACCAATTTCAAGAAACCAGGCGGGGGCGTTTGTCACGACCCTCTGCGTGAGAGAATTGAGCGGCGTGTGTGCCAAATATAGGACATAAGAGCTTGCCCCCAGAGCCAGCAACCATCGGGGCGTGCGCAGGATCGGTTCTGCACATACCAATCCATGTACAATAGCCAAGCCGATGAGCCCAGTGATTAATACACCTAAAGTAGCTCCGATTGAACTGTAATCGCTTATTCCGAGCCTGTTCAGCCCGAGAGCTTCGCGCGAGAACAGCCAAGCCAACAAAAAGACTAGGCTTATGATTAAAGGCAAGACATTGCCTGCCTTGATCGGCCGCCGACTATGCCACCAGCACAGGCAAGCTCCAAAAAAGAAATTGAGATGGTAGGTGCTTAAGAAAAAAGCAGTCAGCGAAGTTTCAATATCTTTAAGCACTGCGCCGACAAAGAAGGCGATGACACCAAAACACCATAACGAGACAAGAACGATACCGACCCGTCTGTCGAAGATCATCACGGCGAAAACGGCATAAAACAAGAGTTCGTGTCTTAGAGTCCATATGACTTGCGGTTGAGTTCCGAGCAAAGATGGAAAAGGAAGCATCGAACGCACGAGCTGCGCCAGATCAAGGCTGCCCGAGAAGGCAAATTTCGCAAGTGCGGCTCCCAACACTATCAGCCACAAAGTCGGGAATAACCTCAAGGCCCGGTTGGAAAGATATCGTTTGGCCGCTGCTCGCTTTCCGATGTCCTGTTGATGCGCGAACATGATGACATAGCCAGATAGCAAGAAAAAGAAGTCAACACCGACCTCAAGCGGGCGCATCCAGTCAATTTGGGGCCCGCCGAAATAGGGGCTCGAAGCGTTCGAGTGAAAAATGACAACCAAAAGCGCTGCAACGCCGCGACCGGCTTCAAGCAAACCTATTCGGGTTTTGCCAGCCGCCTTGGATTTGCTCTCGGCGCAATGCGAAGCAGCTGAGCCGTGGTCTGCATTGTCCACTCGCGTCAATTGTCCGGTTTGCTGAAGGCTTTGAGCACCAAATGCACGTAGGCGAGGACTCCGGCTAGGATCGCGATAGCGACGGCGCCATAGCCTTCATTGCCGACGTAATTGGCCACTGCGCATGCTATAGAAGGGGGCATGTAGTGCCAAATCGTATCGGGCGGATTGTCCATCGCTGATCGATTTAGAAACAAAGTGATAAGTCCTGCAAAAGCAAGCAGGCTCAACCAATCATATAGAGTTTCCATCGCCCACCTTTACCAACCAACCTAGAACTTTAGAACCACGCGATGCGGAATGTTCGTTTCAAGCGGAAAAGGCAAGGGATTACCATTTTAATGTTTCACTGGCTGAACAGCTGGAAGGTTCAAGACCAACGAAGGCCAAATGGGTGAAGTGTCAACTTAGCTTTAAAGGATCAAGTAACCCAGAGCCGCAAGCGCTGCGAGAAGGCAAAAATAACCGAAGGCTGCTGATGCAAAAGCTTCAAGGCGATGAACTGGCGACACGGCCGCTATTTGAGCTTCAGCCTCATTGTTTTTCAACCCCACTTCAAAAGATTTCACAATTTGATCATGCATTTCGCGCACGCGACCGCCGGCAGTGAAAGTGTGATCGGGGTAAGTCGTCTTGGGAGCTGCATCGCTTTGCACAGCAGCGATTGTTCTTTCCTGGTTAGGATGGGGCGTCGCTTCTGACGTGGCTACTGCAACCGAATTCGAATTTGCTTTGGGCATGCGGCACCTCCTTAGTGGTGCTGGTTTCAGCTGATTGGGTAAACTTTTCGTTAAAGTTCGCTTGTGGTTTTGTTTCCAGCATATAATGTCGCGACATAATTGAGCTTGCGCTGCCAACGGTTGCCCGAGCAATTTAGGTGGGGGCTATAGTGGTTGAAGTTGAGACCGATGACGGTCAGTTTTCTCGTAAGCGGTTCTGGATCGCCAACGCTTGGATCGGAATTGCAACTCTTTATGCGCTGATCACAGCATTTTCCTATCGCGGTCTTTATAGCTTCCTAGCTGAAATCCAGTTCTCGTGGATTGATCGCTACTTTCCGGTGGCGACAGCGTTACTGATTGTCGGCGTGTTGAGTTTACCTCTGCTGCTTATCTTTTGGTTCCGCAAGCGGCGCCACAAGGATCAGATGCCGGAGCAGGACGAGATTGCAAACGAGGCAGAGGCGCTTTGGCGACGCAGGCTATTGTCCGCATGGTTGGCAGGGCTTTGCGCGATTGCTGTCTTCTACCAATTGGCGACCATTATCAATTTGCCATCTGAAGATGGCCAAACCGCTGAATTTAGCGCGACTGATATTGCGGCTGGGTTTGATGACGGACTTGAAATGGACGGACCAGCGCGCATTAACGGTGGAACAATACGCACGGACATCGTGTCTTATCTGGAAGATGGCATCCTCTTCAGTGGCCTTAACCGCAAGTTCGCTCCAGTTCAGGCTGCTGCCTTGCCGGAAACCGCCCCAATTACCTTGTTTCTCGAAGTCAAAGTGGAAGAAGGAGAAGCTGCACCGTTCCAAGTCATTTCTGAAGGGGTACTCCAACGCAAAGCTATCCCGCCAGAAATCCGCTCGCTTTACCGCAGCCAGGGCTTGAATGTATCAAGCGATGCGTTTGTTCTGTATGAAGATAGCTCGACCATGTTGATCCGGCCGCTTCTCTACGGCGGCGCAGCTTTGCTTCTCCTGGTGATCTTCGCGTTCATTGCTCGCTCTGCAAGGCGCAAGCGCGAAAAGCTCTTGTCATCTTCAAACCTTGCCTAAGGCGAGCATTTAAAAAGTTTTAGAATTTCGAGGCTAAAGGCTGTGGCGTGCAAACGAACGTCGCCTTACTGTCTTTCGCTCTCGTATTGTCGTCCATATCAGCATGGGCGCGATCCCCGAGTCTGGATCTCGCTGACCATTCGACCCGTTCGTTGAACTTTTTTGCGGTAGCAGACAAATCTGTCGAAAAGCCGGAAGACACGGACTTGCTTAATCGAGAACCTGGCGCACGCCGCTCCATTGAGCGCGATGCCGACGGTCTATTTCGTATTGATGCGATAGTTGGCGCCTCAACGGTCAACTTCGTGATCGACAGCGGCGCGACTCATGTATTTCTGTCGCAAAAGGACGCGGCGAGGATTGGCCTAGATAAAAGGTTGGGAACACGCGGTGAGATTAATACAGCGACAGGAACCAATCAAATAAGGTGGGTTCTTGCTCCGCGAATCCATGTTGCAGACCAGCAGCTTAACGATCTGCAATTGGGGATTATCCCTGGTGATCAATCACTTTTGGGGCAGGAAGCTATAGCGCAAATGGGGCGCATAACGATTGATCAAGCGATCCTTACGCTAGAAAACAATTAACGCGCTGCAGAGGTTTTTCGTGGGCTGCTGAGATGCATGCGGCGCATGCCGTGGCCTATGGCGAAAAAGCCCAAAATAAACAGCGCCCAAGTCGAAGGCTCTGGAATAGCCGAAATTGCCGGTGTCGTTGGATCCGTCTGTGGGACCGTTGGCTGAATTTCGGCTGCAGGCAGAAGGAAGCCACCACCGGGAGGTTGAGGCACAAAGGCAAACCCTGGACTGCCTCCCCCACCGAGTCCACTTGCCCCGCCTGTGCCGCCACTTTGCTCTGTCCCAGAAGGTGTTGGACTTGCAAATTGGTTGGTCGGAAGTCCTAGCGTTCCCTGGCCGGGCCCAGTGACGCTTTCAGGAGCCGTGGGTGTTTCGATGATGCGCGATCCGGTGCGATCAGGTTGCGTAGGCGAAGCATCACCTTTTGCAGGCCCGCCACTCTTGCCATTTGGCGCTCCATCTGGACGAGCAAAGCCTGTTTCTGGTGCGTTCGATCCCGCGCCACCCGTTGGCGAAAAACCACCATAAGACGGGCCTTGCCCGATTGGTGAAGCAATGAAAGCTGCTGGGTTCAGAGGGCTTTGTGCAAGCTTTTTCGGTGCCGCTGTTGCCGCAAGTGCTTGACCGCCATCAAGCTCGATCAACCCACGCTGCGCCTGCCACGAGAATGAACCCGCGCCAATAGCCAACGCCAAAACTGCTGCTTTCCAACTCATAGCCACCAAATATCGCCTAAAAACTGTTACCAACCCGCTAGCAAACTCGGCGTTAGAAAGCCACCATTAAACTCGGTGCAAGGGACGGGCGTTCGGTCACGTCCCCAAATGAGACAGCGGGATTGCCAAAAGTTTGATCTTGTCATCGTTACTCAACTGTGGGCCCCGCGAGCATCCCATAATGACCAGTCTGGATGTCCGACTTCAAGATTTTCGCTGGATTTCCAGCAACTAAAGACCGATCTGGAATATCCTCTACTACAACCGATCCAGCGGCAATGATGCAACGATTGCCGATTGTCACTCCTGGTAAAATGATCGAAGCTGCGCCGATAAAGCAATGGCTTCCGATAAATGTATCGCAATGCTGTCCGCGCAGGAAATCATGCGTGAAAATGTGCACATCAGGGGTAATCATCGTGAATTCGCCGACGTGAATGCCAGCAGGATTCGTGAAGTCCAGCCTGGCTTTAAGGGAAATCCGGCTGCCTTCGCCGATTGTCATGCCCCACACTTTGGTAAGATATGCACGCCTTGACCAACTGATCCGGCGGTGCAGGAAGGTCCGAGACTTTTTTAGGATTTGCCCAAGCTTTGCCATTGGCGGCTTGTTTGCACAAGATTTGGCCATTTGCAAACCGCTGCCGATGTGCTTTAGCTCCCCTTCAAGGACATGAAAAAGGGACTGCCCAGTTCGCTCGCTTGCAGCTCCATCGACCAAGTCCCAAAGTAAATTAAGGTGGCAATTTCAGGATGTTTTCAAGTAATGAGCGGTAACCGCAAGGGTATAATTTTGGCCGGGGGGTCAGGCACGCGCCTCTATCCGCTGACCAAAGGCGTGTCGAAACAGCTGATGCCGGTGTTTGACAAGCCGATGATCTACTATCCGCTTAGCACGCTGATGCTGGCGGGTATTCAGGACATTTTGATTATCACCACGCCAGAGGACGCGGCCCAATTCCAGCGCGTTTTGGGCGATGGCTCTGATTTCGGTGTCAATCTCAGTTATGCGGAGCAGCCCAGCCCTGATGGCTTGGCGCAGGCTTTTCACATTGGCGCTGATTTCGTGCGCGGCGGGCCAAGCGCGCTCGTTCTGGGTGACAACATTTTTTACGGCCACGGTCTGCCCGAACTGTTGCATAGCGCCAATGCGCGCGACAGCGGCGCGAGCGTGTTCGCCTATCAGGTCAAGGATCCTGCAGCCTATGGCGTGGTCGAATTCGGCAATGATGGACGCGCGGTCTCCATCGAGGAAAAGCCAGCCGAGCCGAAGTCGAACTTCGCCGTTACGGGGCTCTACTTTTATGATGAGAGCGTGGTTGAGCGTGCGCGTGATCTTAAACCGTCACCGCGCGGCGAGCTGGAGATTACCGACCTCAACCGGCTTTACATGGATGATGGCGATTTGTCGGTCGAGATTATGGGCCGCGGCTACGCATGGCTTGATACGGGCACGCATGGCTCGTTGCTTGATGCAGCAAGCTATGTTCGCATTACCGAAGAGCGGCAGGGATTGAAGATTTGCTGCCCTGAGGAAATCGCTTGGCGGCAGGGCTTTATCGACGATGCGCGGCTGGCTGCCATTGCGGAACCTTTGCGCAAGTCGGGCTATGGCGAATATCTGCTCGGGCTTTTGAAATGAACGTCAAACCCTGCGCTATTCCCGGCCCGATGATCATCGAACCGCGCGTGTTCGGTGATGAACGCGGCTTTTTCATGGAAAGCTGGAATGCAGCCGCTTTTGCAGAGGCCGGGCTTGATCTGCAATTCGTGCAGGACAATCACAGCCGCAGCCAAAAAGGCGTGCTGCGCGGGCTGCATTTCCAAAACCCTGCCCCGCAAGGCAAATTGGTGCGTGTGACGAGCGGGGCTGTGTTTGATGTCGCGGTGGATTTGCGGCGTTCCTCTGAACATTTCGGGAAATGGGCGGGGGTTGAGCTGAGCGCTGAAAACAAGCGCATGTTCTGGGTTCCAGAAGGTTTCGCGCATGGTTTTCTAACCCTTCGGGATGACACCGATTTCCTCTACAAATGCACATCGTCCTATGCACCCGAGCATGAGCATTCGCTGCTTTGGAATGATCCGGCAATCGGGATTGACTGGCCGCTTGATGGGTTGGAGCCGATCCTGTCTGGCAAGGATGCAGCCGGCACGCCTCTGGATCAGATTGC
Organism: uncultured Altererythrobacter sp.; assembly: GCA_938009055.1. GTDB lineage: Bacteria > Pseudomonadota > Alphaproteobacteria > Sphingomonadales > Sphingomonadaceae > Erythrobacter. Next base: position 8,080 of record CALLIO010000241.1, on the reverse strand, counting down.
GGCCTTCGCATGAAGGTGTTGGTGACGGGGGCGGCGGGCCAAGTGGGACAGGCCCTTCTTCAAAAAGTGCCCGATCATATTGAGGCTGTGCCGCTTACGCGCGCTCAGCTTGATTTGGCTGAAGGCGCGGCCATTCAAGCTCTTGTGCATAGTGAGCGCCCCGATTGGGTCATCAATGCTGGCGCTTACACGGCGGTAGACAAGGCAGAGAGCGAGCCGGAACTAGCGATGGCGATCAATGGCGATGCGCCAGCGCATTTTGCCAATGCACTGTCAGAAACCGGCGGGCGTCTGCTGCAAATCTCGACCGATTTTGTTTTCGATGGCGCAGCCAGCACACCCTATGCGCCCGATGCGAAGCGCAATTCGCTTTCAGTCTATGGACGCAGCAAAGCAACTGGCGAAGATGGAGCAGGTAATGAAGCCATTATCCTTCGCACATCATGGGTTTATGCTGCTGGTGGAGGCAATTTTGTTCGCACAATGCTGCGCCTGATGCGCGAGCGGGACACATTGCGCGTGGTGGCAGACCAGACCGGTGCGCCAAGCTGGGCACCCGAAATTGCGCGCACGATCTGGGCGCTGATCGCTGAAGGTGATGCAGGCATTTATCATCATCGCGATGCGGGCGAGACGAGCTGGCATGGCTTTGCCGAAGCGATTGCGGAGGAGGCTTTGGAGCTGGGCTTGATCGAGCGTTTGCCCAAGGTTGAGCCAATCGCGACGAGGGAATATCCAACGCCTGCTGCGCGGCCCGCATACAGCGTGTTGGATGACAGCGCGACACGCGCGCATCTGGGCGATAGAACCCAGCCTTGGCGTCAAAACTTGCGCGCAATGCTGGTTGAGGAGAAAGCATTTGGCTAACATTATGGTCACTGGCGGCGCGGGCTTTATCGGCGGCAATTTCGTCCATTACTGGGCGGACAAACATCCTGATGATGCGATCATTGTGCTTGATGCGCTGACATATGCGGGCAACCGCAGCACGATTGCGGGTGTCGAGCAGGCTCAGCTTGTCACCGGCGACATTTGCGACACTGATCTGGTCGAAAAATTGCTGCGCGACCACGCTGTCAGCACGCTGGTTCATTTCGCAGCGGAAAGCCATGTCGACCGTTCCATCAGCGGGCCCGATGCCTTTATCGAGACCAATATTTTGGGCACCAACTCGCTGCTTAAGGCGGCGCGGGAAGTTTGGCTTGATGAAGGGTCCGGCACACCGCACCGCTTCCACCATATCTCTACCGATGAGGTTTATGGCTCGCTGACGCCAGACGAACCCGCCTTTGCAGAGACAACGCAATACCGGCCCAATTCGCCCTATTCCGCATCGAAAGCATCGTCCGACCACCTCGTGCGCGCCTATCACCACACGTTTGGTCTCGATGTTGCGACCAGCAATTGTTCGAACAATTACGGTCCTTACCAATATCCTGAAAAGCTAATCCCGCTGTTCCTCTTGAACGCATTGTCGGGCAAACCGCTGCCGATTTACGGCGACGGGATGAATGTGCGCGACTGGTTGCATGTCGAAGATCATTGCCGCGGGATCGAGGCGTGTCTTGAGCGCGGCCAGTCGGGTGAAACCTATAATATTGGCGGCGGGGCAGAGCTACCAAACATGGCCGTCATCGATGCGATTTGCAGCGAAGTGGACAAGGCCTTTGCTGAGATTGATGGCTTGGCTGATCGCTTTCCCGATGCACCGGCCGCGAAAGGTCAGCCGACCAATACGCTGAAGACCTTTGTCGAAGATCGCAAAGGGCATGACCGGCGCTATGCCATTGACGAGACCAAGGCGCGGGCCGAGCTTGGCTATGCCGCGCAATGGGATTTTGCCGAAGGGCTTGGCCAGACCTTGCGCTGGTATCTCGACAATGAAGGATGGTGGAAGCCGCTTTCCCAAAGCTAGAAGGCTACCTGCATGCAGCAGTCGACGACCGGACTGTTGCCTATGGTTAGCGACTCTTATGACCTTGCGATTCTGTTAGTCGCAAGGCAACAGTCATCGGCAAAGAGAAAAGAGGGAAGAGATATGTCTGAGCTGGCTGGACCACTTAAAGGTTTGCGCGTCGTTGAATTTGCCGGAATTGGGCCGGGCCCGCATGTTGCTATGCTGCTGGCGGATCTGGGAGCAGAAGTCGTGCGGATCGAGCGCAAGGGCACTGCGGTCAATAATCCGGTTGTCGAGCGCGCCCGCCACCGCGCACAAGTCGATGTGAAGAGCGAAGAAGGGCAAGCCTTCTGCAAAAAAGCCATCGCCAATGCCGATGTTTTGATCGAAGGTTTCCGTCCGGGCGTGATGGAGCGGCTGGGTCTGGGACCTGACGAAATGCTCAATGCTAATCCACGCCTCGTCTATGCGCGCATGACCGGCTGGGGGCAGGACGGCCCGCTTGCCAAAGCCGCTGGCCACGACATCAACTATATCGCGATTACTGGCGCGCTTGATGCGATTGGCCGGGCTGGCGAAACCGCACTGCCGCCGCAAAATCTGGTTGGCGATTTCGGCGGTGGATCGATGTATTGCGCCTTTGGCATTCTAGCCGCGCTGTTCGAACGCGCGTCCTCTGGCAAAGGGCAAGTCGTTGACGCTGCAATTGTCGATGGCACCACCAGCCTGATGAGCTTCTTCCTAGGCGTTCAAAACACCGTCCGCACAACCGAGCGCGGCAAAGGACTGCTTGGCGGCGGAGCGCATTTCTATCAATGCTATGAATGCGCTGATGGCCGCGAGATTTCGCTGGGTTCGATCGAGCCGCAATTCTACGCCGAATTGATGCAGCGCTCGGGCGCTGATCCTAGCTTGGCGGAAGGGCAGATGAACCCGGCCAATTGGGATGCTTATAAGGAAAAGCTCACCGCGCTATTCAAAACCAAGCCTGCCCAGCATTGGGTTGATCTGATGGAGGGAACCGACGTGTGTTTCGCGCCGGTTCTGCCGCTGGAAGAAGCGCGCAACCATCCGCATATGAAGGCGCGCAATGCCTATGTGGAGCATGATGGCGAATGGCATACTGCTCCCGCGCCGCGCTTCGACCGCACGCCCGGTGCGGTGCGCTCCGCCGATGATGAGGGCGAAACGGTGGTCGAACGCTGGGCCGGCTGATCGTTTGCCAGCAGCGCAAAACTTGACGGGATCGCTTGGCTGAGCGAAACATGAAAGCGATTCAGAAATCTGGATCGAAATATTGGGGAGGGAGAGAACCCATGCGGAATGTTTTGGCCAAAGGGGCAAAATGGGCACTGATTGGCGCGGCAGCCAGTGCGATGGCGGCGTGCAGCGATGTCAGCGAAGAGCAAGCGGGTAATGGCGAAAACACTGTAGAACTCGCCGAATTTCCCGACCGCCCCTATTGGGGTGACACGCATCTCCACACCGACAATTCCGTCGATGCATTCGGCTTTGGGGTCAGGCTGGGGCCAGAAGATGCGCTTAAATATGCGCGCGGCGAGGAAGTAACTGCAACCACAGGCGCGCAGTCCAAGCTGGCTCGTCCGCTCGATTTTCTTGTGATTGCTGACCATTCCGATGGCCTTGGCGCAACCCGCCGCTTGTATGATGCGCCGCGCCTTGGTGTTCAAGCGATGGGCGATGAAACCATGCTGCGCTGGTACGATATGATGCATGAATCGCCAGAGCAATCGCAGCGCGCTGTCGGCGAGATCATCTCGCGCGCGGCCGTCGGTCAATTGCCCGATGCGATGACGGACCGGGCCGCCAATGAAGAGGCAACCCGCACGATTTGGGAAGCGCATCTCGATACGCTCGACCGCTATAACGAACCCGGCGTGTTCACAGCCTTTGGCGGATTTGAATACACGTTGATGCCCCAGGGGAACAATCTCCACCGGGTGGTGATGTTCCGCGATGGGGCCGAGAAAACCAAGCAGGTTTTGCCATATCCTGGCCTTTCGACAAGCACCGAAGGTTTGTGGGATTACATGGCAGCCTATGAAGAAAGCACCGGCGGCGAAGCGCTGGCGATCCCGCACAATTCGAACCTTTCCAACGGATTGATGTTCGAACTGACTAAGCCTGATGGCGGGCCAATGACCGCTGAATATGCTCGCAAGCGTGCGCGTTATGAGCCGGTTGTCGAGGCGACCCAGATCAAGGGCGATAGTGAGACGCATCCTTTCCTCTCGCCCAATGACGAGATGGCCGGATTTGGCGTGAAGGGTTGGGATTTTGGCAATTTGCCGCTCAACCTTCCCACCACCGATGCCATGCAAGCGGGCAATTACATCCGCTCTGCGCTCAAGCGTGGCCTTACATTGGAAGAGCAGATCGGGGTCAATCCCTATGCCTTCGGGATGATCGGCTCGACCGATAGCCACACGGCGCTGGCGACCGGGGATGAGGACAATTTCTGGGGCAAGCACACAGGCAATGAACAAGCGATCGAGGATCGCGCAATCGTCGCCCAGAACCTTGGCACGCGTACCGGCCGGTTCGGCTGGCATTACCTCGCTGGCGGCTATGCCGCTGCTTGGGCGCGCGGCAATACGCGGGCAGAGATTTTTGACGCGTTCAAGCGGCGCGAAGTTTATGCCACGACTGGCCCGCGCATGACTGTGCGATTGTTCGCTGGCTTTGATTTTAGCGAAGAGGATTGGGACGGGGATTGGGTCCGGCGCGGCTATACCAATGGCGTGCCAATGGGCGGCGAACTGATCGATAAAGACACCGCGCCGACATTCCTGATCAGTGCGCTCAAAGATCCTGACGGTGCCAATCTTGACCGTGTGCAAGTGGTCAAAGGCTGGGTCGATGCCTTCGGCAATGTGCGCGAAAAGGTCTATGACGTTGTGTGGAGCGATATGGAAACGCGCGCGCTTTCTGGCGGCAAAGTGCCCGCTGTTGGCGATACGGTGAACCGTTTGGATGCGACTTACACCAATGATATTGGCGCAGCGGAATTGCGCGCGGTTTGGACCGATCCAGACTATCTGATCGCCGATAAGCGCGCGTTCTATTATGTGCGTGTGCTGGAGATACCGACCCCGCGCTGGACCCTGTTTGACGCTGTGCGTTTCGGGATCACTTTGTCCGATGAGGCAATGGCCGATGCTGTGGCGCAAGAGCGCGCCTATTCTTCGCCAGTGTGGCTCAAACCCGCACCTGCTGAGGGCGAATGATACCGGATACATCGCGCTGGCCAGCATGGACGAAAGAGCCACTGATCCACTTTCTGATCCTTGGCGCGGTTCTCTATGCTTTGTTTGCATGGCGCGGGGAGCCGGTTGATCCAGCCAGTCGCTCGATAGAGGTAACACGCGAGGATCAGGCGCAATTGTCGCTTGGCTTCGAGCGGATCATGGGCCGTGCGCCGACCGATGCTGAGCTTGACCGGCAGGTCGACAAATACATCCGCGAAGAAGTGCTCTACCGCGAAGCATTGAGGCTGGGGCTTGATGGCAATGATGCTGTGGTGCGCCGCCGGATGGCCAAGAAGATGGACATGTTGGCCGCCGCTCAGGCAGAGACTGCGCAGCCGACTGACGAGGCGTTGAAGGAGTGGTTTGAAGCCCATCCAGAGCGCTTTGGAGATAAGTCGAGATACACGCTAGATCATGTCTTCAAGTCAGAGATAGACGGGGCCAAGGCCGCGCTGCGGGCGCTCAATGACGGGTCATCGCGCGATGATTTTCGCAAGCTCGGCGATCCGATCAGCCTGCCCCAAAGCCTGTCGGAAATGCCGCGAAAAGAAGTGCTCGACCGATTTGGCGAACGCTTTCTTGCAGAAATTGACGCGCTCGAACCCGGTGATGAGTGGCAGGGCCCGATTGCGTCGGGTTTCGGCTGGCATGCGGTGCGTTTAACGGCGCGCGATGCGGGCGAGGTGCCCGCTTACGAAACGGTGCGGCAAAGGGTCGAGAATGATTGGCGCAATGCCACCATTGAAGAGCGCAAAGAGCGTGGATTTGAGATTTTGCGCGACGCTTATACCGTTGAGATTGCCGAGTGATGCTCAAGGTTTGGCTGGTTCTGGCTGCACTATTACTCGGCGCTGTTCCGGCCAAGGCGGATGAGATTAGACCCTTTGCACTCGAGCTGCGCGAAATCGAGCAGGGGCAATGGACCCTGAGCTGGAAACAGCCGCTCAGCTTGCCCGGTGATGCTGCGCTCGCTGTCCCGCAAATCCCGCAAAACTGCGCATTTATCGGCGATCCCGTTAAACGAGAGGCAGCACTGGCGCTGATCGGCAATGCGCGTCTGGAATGCGATGGGCCGCTGGGCGGTGAGACATTTGCCTTGCCGCAGCTTACCGGAAATGCCGATGCTCTGCTGCAAATCATCGCCTTGGACGAGCCAGCGCAAAGCCACCGGCTGACCGCGCGCGAACCGGCAATTACGATTGCTTCTGCGCCCAATGCATGGAGCGTTGCGAAGGATTATTTCATCATCGGTGCCGAGCATATTCTGGCCGGTTGGGATCATCTGCTCTTCGTGATCGCGCTGGTTTTATTGGTCGTAAAAGGATGGCCGGTTGTAAAGGCCGCGACTGCGTTTACCATCGCCCATTCGATCACTTTGGCCGCGACTGTTTTGGGCTCTACCGGACTGCCCCAAGCCCCCGTCGAAGCGCTGATCGCTTTGTCGATTGTCTTCCTAGCGGTTGAGTTGGCGCGCGGTACGCCTGACACTTGGACCAAACGTTTTCCCTGGGTCGTCGCCTTTGGCTTTGGCTTGTTGCACGGTTTCGGATTTGCCGGTGCCTTGCGCGAGATTGGCCTGCCCGAAGGCGAATTGCCGCTTGCGCTTCTCACTTTCAATCTTGGGGTGGAGGCAGGGCAATTGCTTGTTATCGCAGCCTTGCTTTTCTTGCGCTGGGCGGTCCGAAAATTCGCCCCGAATGCAGAGGCGCGTGCGGTGCAAATCGTCACCTATGCAATCGGCATTATCGCAAGTTACTGGCTGATTGACCGCGTGCTTTGATCGGGCAGAACATTGCCGCCCAAGGCTTGCCACAATAGCACTCTCGCGCGGGCCGCCTGCCCCTTTGCAATCGCGGCGCGTTCCCCGCTTGCATCGGCTGCGCGGCGCGCTTCCAGCACGGTTTGAAAGTCGGAAAGCCCCGCGCGGTATCGCGTATCGGCAAGGCTGGCATTGCGCTCTAGCTGGGTCTGTTCCGTTTTCGCGCTCGCCACTTGGCGGTCGGTCGCTGCGATCAATCCATAGGCGGTTTCAGCATCGCCCAAAGCGGTGAACACAGCCCCGCGATAGGCGGCAAAGGCAGCGCGCTGATCAGCGGCGGAGACATCAATCTCGGACTGGATGCGGCCAAAGTCGAAGATGGGGGCGAGCAGCGATCCGCTGGCCGAACCGACGATTGCATCGCTGTTGAACAATCCGCCCAGATCAAACGTCAGCAAACCCAAGGCTGCTGACAAAGTGAGGCGCGGGAAGCGTTGGCGAGCGGTCGAAGCCAATTGCGCATCGCTGGCCGCCAATTGAGCGGCCGCAGCCAGCACATCAGGCCGATTTTCAAGCAGGCGTGAGGGTAGGCTGGGGGCGGCATCTGAAGTCAATGCTTGCGGAGATTGCTGCGACAATGCGCCAAGCACTGCCTGCCCGCTTTCACCAGTCAGCGCAACCAATCGCCCGACAATGGTTGCGCGTTCGCTGCCCAAGGCCGCAAGCCGTGTGGTCGATGCGCTGGCCGCTGCCTCAGCGCGAAGCCGATCAAATCCGGGAGCAAGACCTGCGCGTTCACGACTGCCCGCCAATTGCGCCAATCGCTGGGCAGCTTGCAGATCATCGCGCAGGCTGGCCTCGCGCGCCGCAAGGGTGCGCCAGTCGATCACTTGAGCTGCGATTTCCGATGTCAGCGCCAATTGCACGGCCGCAGCGCTAGCTTCTGCTGCATCCACTTGCGCCAATGCTGCGCGTTCACTGGCTTTGAGAACCCCGAACAAATCCGCATCCCAGCTGGCCACCATATTGCCGCCGAAATTGACTTGCTCTGTGTCGATGAAATTGGCCACCGCATCGCTGAATTGCCCCGGATTGGTGCGCGATCCGGTCACGCCAACATCGGCACTAACATTGGGCATACGCGCGGCATTCGTG
>CALLIO010000240.1 GCA_938009055.1 uncultured Altererythrobacter sp. | reverse complement strand
CTTCCCCGAAAACGCAGTCGAGTATTTCGTTTCCTATTACGACTATTATCAGCCCGAAGCTTATGTGCCGCGCTCCGACACCTATATCGAGAAAGAGTCGAGCGTAAACGAGGCGATTGACCGGATGCGCCATTCGGCCACGCGAGCGCTCCTCGAACGCGATGATGTGATTATCGTCGCCTCGGTATCGTGCCTTTACGGTATCGGTTCGGTCGATACGTATTCAGCGATGATCTTCGACATCAAGAAGGATGACGTGATCGACCAGCGCGAGCTGATCCGCAAGCTCGTGGCTCTGCAATATAAACGCAATGACACTGCCTTTGCGCGCGGCTGCTTCAGGGTTCGCGGGGACAATCTGGAGATCTTCCCAAGCCATTATGAGGATATGGCGTGGCGCATCAGTTTCTTCGGCGACGATATTGAGGAGATTGCCGAGTTTGATCCGCTGACAGGCACAACGGGCGCGTCGCTGGAAAGCGTGCGGGTCTATGCCAACAGCCATTACGTCACGCCCGGCCCAACGATGAAGCAGGCCGCCGAAGCGATCAAATTTGAACTTGCTCACCGGCTGGAGGAGCTGGAAGCAGAGGGCAAATTGCTCGAGCATCAGCGGCTGGAACAGCGCACCAATTTCGATCTGGAGATGATTGCGGCGACGGGTTCATGCGCGGGGATTGAGAATTATTCCCGCTTCCTCACTGGCCGTCTGCCGGGCGAGCCGCCGCCGACCTTGTTTGAATATTTGCCCGAAAACGCGCTGCTGTTTGTCGATGAAAGCCACCAGACAGTGCCGCAAATCGGCGCTATGTCAAAAGGCGATCACCGCCGCAAAATCACTTTGGCAGAGCACGGATTTCGCTTGCCCAGCTGTATCGACAACCGTCCCTTGCGCTTCAACGAATGGGACGCGATGCGCCCGCAAACCGTGTGTGTTTCGGCAACACCGGGAAGCTGGGAGATGGAGCAGACCGGCGGCGTTTTTGCCGAACAAGTCATCCGTCCCACCGGCCTGATTGATCCGCCCGTGGAAATCCGCCCGGTCGAAGATCAAGTGCAAGATTGCATCGAGCAATGCCGTCAGAAGGCAAAGGATGGCTACCGCACGCTCGTCACCACGCTAACCAAGCGCATGGCCGAAGATCTCACCGAATTTATGCACGAGGCGGGGCTGCGGGTGCGCTATATGCACTCCGATGTGGAGACGCTGGAGCGGATCGAGCTAATCCGTGATCTGCGTCTTGGCGTTTATGATGTGCTGGTGGGCATTAACCTGCTGCGCGAAGGGCTCGACATTCCCGAATGCGGGCTGGTGTGCATTCTGGACGCGGATAAGGAAGGCTTCCTGCGCTCAGAAACATCGCTGATCCAGACGATTGGCCGAGCGGCGCGCAATGTCGATGGCAAGGTGATCCTCTATGCCGACCGGATCACCGGCAGCATGGAACGCGCAATGGCCGAAACCGACCGGCGGCGCGAAAAGCAGCGCGCTTATAATGAAGAGCACGGGATCACCCCGCAAACAATCAAGCGCGATATTGCCGATATTGTCGCGCATACCGCCAGCCAAGACGGCGTGGTGGTTGGCACAGGCGATGATGAGAAGAACAATCTGGTCGGTCACAATCTGCGCAGCCATATTGAGGATCTGGAGAAGCGCATGCGCGAGGCTGCGGCTGACCTTGAGTTTGAAGAAGCTGGGCGTTTGCGCGATGAAATCCGGCGTTTGGAAGATGACGAACTTGGCCTGCCCGACCCTGAAAAGAAGGCTCCGCGCGTGGGCCGTTCGAACGAAGGCAAACCCGGCACGCGCAAAATGCGCTATGGTAAAACGCAAAGGAAAATGGGGTGAGGATCGCGATCCCGCTCATCACCTTGCTCGCCATCGCAGCCTGCAAGCCGCCGCCGTCTGATGAGGCGACAACAGGCCGCATGTTCACTGGCGAGCCAGATGCGCCGCCTCCACCGCTCGATTCACCTGATAGTGAGGGTGCGCTGTGGAGCGCCAGCGAGACGCAAGGCCGCATTATCTATGGCCAAGCGGGCAAGGCTCCACTGATGGCGCTGCAATGCGTGGGAGACGATGCTGATGCCAGGCTTCAGATCGAGCGGCTCTCCCCCGCGGATGAGGGAGCAGGCGCGTTCCTCGCGATAGTTGGCAATTCGCATGTCGCGCGCATTCCGGTTGATGCCACCAAGGTCGAAGGCGGCTTCATCTGGCGCGGCAATATTGAGCCCGATGCCCCTGATCTCGCCGCGCTCACCGGCCCGCGCGAAGTCACCGCCACTCTGCCCGGTGCTGGCATGGTCACGCTCACCCCCAGCGAACGATTGAAACAGGCGATCAGCGATTGCCGCGCTTTGGCATTGCCTAAACCCAGCCTCGATATTCTAGGCAACGAAGACACCCAGCCGGAAACTATCGAGAGCGAGTCGCCCGCTCAATAAGTATATCCGTGGTCAGCACTTGGGGCAGCTGCTCACCCTCTGCACCCGGCTCATACCACAGGTAAAGCGGAACGCCGGCAGCGCCTTGTTCAGCGATAAACATGCCGATCTCTTCATCGCGCTGTGTCCAATCTCCGACGATTGTGACAACGCCCGCTTCTTCAAACCCTGCCCGCACATCTTCGCGCTCGATGGCGACGCTTTCATTGACCTTGCAGGTCACGCACCAATCGGCGGTAAACCAGATGAAGACCGGCTGGCCTGATGCGCGCGCCTCCGCCAAATTCTCAGCGCTATATTCCAGCGGGGAATGGATCGATTCTGCTGCCGTGTCAGAAGCCTGCTCCTCATAACTTGCGGGCAATGCGAAGGCTCCAAACAGCAGGAAAGGCGCGGCGATCAGCCCCCATGCGGGCCACGCCATCTTGCCCGCGCGTTGCAACCGCCCGACCACGGCAAAGGCGATCACAATGCCCACGCAAACGAGCAGCGCCATCAATGCAAATCCGCGTCCGCCCAGTTGGATAGTCAGCCAGATCAGCGCGAGCGCGGTCAGCCCCATCGGTATCGCCATCCAATGGCGGAACCGCTCCATCCATGCGCCCGGCTTGGGCAGCATACGGCGCAGCACCGGGACAAATCCCACGGCCAAAAATGGCAGGGCGAGACCCAATCCCAAGGCGGCAAACAGCAGCAGCGCGGGCAATGGCGGCAGCAGCAACGCTGCTCCCAATGCTGCGGCCATAAATGGCCCGGTGCAAGGCGTGGCAACGAAGGCGGCCAGCAATCCGGTGGCGAAGGAACCCGACCGTCCAGCTCCTCCTGTCACGGAAAGCTGCGGCAGTTCGAACAATCCGGCGAAATTGGCTGTGATGGCGACGGCCAGCAGCAGCAGCGCCACCACCACGCCCGGTGATTGCAATTGAAACGCCCAGCCCACTTGCTCGCCGCCCGCACGCAAGGCCAGCATCACACCCCCCAGCGCCACGCAGGCAATCACAACGCCTGCGGTATAGGCCATTGCATCGCGGCGCGCTTCACCCTCATCACCGCCTGCTTTGGCCAGCGCCAGCGCCTTGATCGATAGGATCGGGAAAACGCAGGGCATGATGTTGAGGATCAGCCCGCCGAGCAGCGCGCCGCCTAGCAGTAGCCAAAGCGGGGGCGTTGTGCCTTGCGCGCTGTTCATGGTGACGATCAATTCGCCGCCAGTTGGCACGGCTCCCCGCTCCGCAACAAAGCGAACGCCCAAGCCCTCACCAAAGGACAATATGCCGCCAACTTGCTGGACTGGCTGTGCACCCTCAGTCGCGTTGCCGGTTTCTGGCCAGTCGGACAAGGGAATGTCTACC
>CALLIO010000239.1 GCA_938009055.1 uncultured Altererythrobacter sp. | reverse complement strand
TCGCCATTTTCATCCAGAAACCGAGTGCCGGTGGCTGATGCTGGCGCCGTTTCGCGCCCATCATAAGTCGTGACATTACCCAGATTGCTGGCTCGCACCATAAATCCGCCGCCGCCGATGCCTGAACTTTGCGGCTCAACGACAGTAAGTGCCAGCATCACTGCAATTGCTGCGTCAGTTGCTGAGCCACCTTGTGCAAGGATTGCCTCTCCAGCTGCACTTGCCCTTGGGTCAGCACTGGAAACAGCGCCTGCGCTCTCGGCAATGGGAGCGGGCGTTGAAAGGGCCGGCGCTTTGCCGCGATAAACGTCCTGGCATGAGTTGAGCAGCAAGGCAGCGCTTAAGGCGAACAGGGTTCGGGAAATGTGCATCGCTAATTGCTATTCGCTTCCCACTGCCTCTGCAATGCTGGAATAGCCTTCATCGCGCATCAATCGCTCTAGCCCGCTGACAATTTTGCGACCAAGAAATGGCCCTGAGTAAACAAGCGCGCTGTAAAGCTGGACCAGACTGGCCCCAGCCTTGATCCGCTCCCAAGCATCGGCTGCATTGCTAATGCCGCCAACGCCCACAAGCGGGATTTCGCCGCCCGTTGCGTTGTAGAAATCGCGCACCCGCTGGGTTGCCAATTCTTTCAGCGGGGCCCCTGAAAGCCCGCCTGTCTCTTCGCGGTGATGCGAGCGCAGTTCGGGCCGTGAAATGGTAGTGTTCGAAACGATTAGAGCGCCGAGTGCCTTGTCCATTGCGATCCGGGCAATCGCGTCAATATCCGCTGGCTCAAGATCAGGCGCGACTTTGAGGAAGATCGGTGGCGGATTGCCGAGCTTCAATTCACCCAGCGCTTCAATCACGCCATCAAGCAATCCTGTCAGTGCGCCTTCATCCTGCAGCGCGCGCAAGCCCGGAGTGTTGGGGCTTGAGATATTGACGGCCAAATAGCTGGCATGCGGTGCCATCATTCGTGTCATCGTTGCATAATCAGCGGAGCGATCTGCGGCATCCTTGTTTGCGCCAATATTAATCCCAAGAATGCCTTGGCCATGCGGGCGCTTTTCAATCCGGGCGAGAGCTGCCTCGGCTCCGCCATTGTTAAAGCCCATCCGGTTGATGACTGCGCGATCTTCGACCAGCCGGAACAAGCGCGGCTTTGGATTGCCAGCTTGTGGCAACGGCGTGATTGAGCCGACTTCGGTAAAGCCAAATCCAATGCCAAGCAGTGCGCTGGGCACTTCAGCATCCTTGTCAAAGCCGGCAGCTACACCAACTGGATTGGGGAATTCGATTCCTGCAATACGGGTCGCCAATGCGCCTGCGCGCGGCGGATTGCGGTAAGGCATGGCTTTAAGCGCGCTGATTGCCAGCCGGTGGCCTGTCTCTGAATCGAGTGCGAAAAGCGCCGGTTTGATCAAGTTGAAAAGCATTGCGGGGCGCTATGGCAAAGCAGCCGAGCACTGTCGACTGTGATGGCCGCCCATACCCTCTGCAATTTTGTGAAACCGATTCTGGTTCATTGAAAATGCGGCTTTTTTGTAAGTTTGCGACACGAGTTCTTGCCACAATCCCGCCCAAGTGTCGTTTGCATACAATTCTTTGGTGCACGACTCGCCTAACACGCTCGAGCGACCCGAAGGGCTCGGAGCAGCGATGCGAAGAGTTCCTCAACTTTAAGGGCGGTTCTTTCGGGGGCCGCCCTTTTTTTGTTGCGCAAGGTTCTTTGGTCCCGCGAGCCCGTCCAAGTCAGGGCTTGGGCCAAGCGCTGGTTTGGCTTATGCCATGCTCGAAAATCAAATTCGGGAAGGCCTCTCCTATGCGTTTTGTCCAATTGTCACTTGTGTCCACTTGCGCGCTTGCCCTGGCCAGCTGCGCAGTTGCCGATCAGGAGCGCGTTGCCAGCGCATCTGCCAGCAAGACGGTGATGGTGGACAAGCCCATTGCCGAAGCGCCGCCGCCTGCACTCAACACAGTGTTCGAAAAATATGATGCCGCCGGCCTTGCAATGTCACCGCAAGCCAAATCCTATCGCGGCATTCGCGATCAGGATTACGGCAAATGGGATGACCCATCCGAAGCAGCGGCCCAGCGCGAATTTGATTTGATGCAATCCACGCTGAAAAACATGCGCGCGGATTACAGCCTTGATGATTTGTCCGAGCAAGATGCGCTGTCTTTCCGTCTGTTCGAAGCGATGGCGGCGCGGCGTGCATCGCTCTGGCAGTTTCGCGATTACAGCTATATTTTCGACCAGATGCGCGGTCAGCAAAGCCGCATCCCAGCGTTTCTGATCGGCATTCACCGGATTCGCGATGACAAGGACGCAATGGCCTATATCGAGCGGATCAGGGGCATTGGCCCATTGGTCGACTCGCTTACAGCCGAGGCAAAAGCGCGCGCTGACAATGGCATAATGCCGCCAGATTGGGCTTACCCCTATGTGATTTCGGACATTGAGAATTTGCTCGGCGCGGGCGATGACAATGCGATTCTCGCTGATTTCGATAGCAAGCTGATGGCGATCCAGCCGGAGCTTCCCGAAGGCACTCAGGCAGAAAATAGC
>CALLIO010000238.1 GCA_938009055.1 uncultured Altererythrobacter sp. | reverse complement strand
CACGACTGCCATGGCTTTCGCGCCCGCTGAACCCATGCCAACCAGCTCGCCGCCCATCGCTTCGCACACTGCTTGCGCTTCTTTCGCAGGGCGCGTGCGGCTGACGACAAAGCGTGGTTTCGCTGCCGCTGGTTTCAATTCCGATGGCTGATCGCTGCGCAAAACCATATCGCGGCCCGGCATTGCTACCGCGCCCAGCTCTGCCACGCCATCCACGGCCATGCCGACATGGACGGCCCAGTCGGCGCGTTCCTCGCCATATTCGCGCGTGCCATCAACCGGATCGATGATCCAAGTGCGCGATTTCGAGAGGCGCTTGTCCGTATCCTTGCTCTCTTCGGACAGCAGGCCGTCATCAGGGCGCTGAGCGGTAAGAGCGTGCATCAAAAACTGGTTCGCAGTCTGATCGCCCGCTTTGCCCAAGGCCTTGCCTTCGAACATGCCAGAGCCGCGCACTTCGAGCAGCACTTTGCCAGCAACATCAGCCAGGTGGGCTGCAAGTTCAGTATCCGTCATGCTTTCACTCATCGTTTCGGCGCCATCAAATCAGCGGCAGGATTTGCGCAACTACATAGTCAGCCGCCTCTTCGACGCTCATGTCGACCGTGTTGACCCGGATTTCAGCGTTTTGCGGTTCTTCATAGGGGCTATCGATGCCGGTGAAGTTTTTCAATTCGCCAGCGCGCGCTTTCTTATAGAGGCCCTTCACATCGCGCTCTTCAGCCACCTCCAACGGCGTATCGACAAAGACTTCGATGAACTCGCCTTCGGGCAGCATGGCGCGCACCATTTGCCGCTCTGCGCGGAAGGGGGAGATAAAGGCAGTGAGCACGATCAGACCCGCATCGGCCATCAGCTTGGCAACCTCGCCAATCCGGCGAATATTCTCGATCCGGTCCGTCTCGGTAAAGCCCAAATCCTTGTTTAAGCCGTGGCGCACATTGTCACCATCAAGCAGGAAGGTGTGGCGGTTCATTTGCGCCAGCCGTTGCTCGACCGCATTGGCGATAGTCGATTTGCCCGAGCCGGAAAGGCCCGTGAACCACAAAACGCGCGGGTTCTGGTTCATTTTGTTGGCATGATCTTCGCGCGTGATCGCGGTTGGTTGCCAATGGACATTCTGCGCGCGGCGCAAGCTGAAATGGATCATCCCGGCCGCAACAGTCGCATTGGTGATCTTGTCGATCAGGATGAAGCCGCCCAACTGGCGCGAGGTTGAGTATTGCTCGAATGTGATCGGGCGATCGGTGCGCAGTTCAGCGACACCAATCGAGTTCAATTCCAGCGTTTTTGCCGCCAAATGTTCGAAGGAATTGACGTCGATTTCGTATTTCGGCGCTTGCACAGTGGCCGTGACGGTCTGCGTGCCCAGCTTGAGGAAATAGCCGCGCCCGGGCTTCATTGCCTCATCATCCATCCAAACGATGGTCGCTTCGAACTGGTCAGAGGCTTCGGGCGGATCATCGGCGGTGGCAATCACATCGCCGCGGCTGCAATCAACCTCGTCGTCAAGCGTGATGGTGACCGATTGACCGGCCGCCGCTTCGTCCATATCGCCTTCGAAGCTGACGATGCTTTTAACCGTGCTGGTCTTGCCGGCGGGCACAATGCGAACCTTATCGCCTGGTTTGACTGTGCCGTCAGAGATCAGGCCGGCAAATCCGCGAAAGTCGAGATTGGGCCGGTTGACCCATTGCACCGGCATGCGGAAAGCGCGCTCTTGTGCGGTCGTATTGGCAAGCTCAACGCTTTCCAAATGGTCGATCAGTGCCTTGCCATCATACCATGACGTATTGGCAGAGGGCGCTTGCGTAATATTGTCGCCCTTAAAGCCTGAAATCGGAATCGCCGTGAAGCTCTCAATCCCGATCTCATCAGCAAACTTCTGATAGTCAGCGACGATGGTATCGAAAGTCGCTTGATCGTAATCGACCAAATCCATCTTATTCACTGCCAGCACCAAATGTTTGATGCCGAGCAGATGCGCAAGATAGCTATGGCGGCGGGTCTGGACGAGAACACCTTTGCGGGCATCGATCAGAATGACGGCCAGATCAGCGGTAGAAGCGCCGGTGACCATATTGCGGGTGTATTGCTCATGGCCGGGCGTATCCGCGACGATGAACTTGCGTTTCTCAGTCGCGAAAAAGCGGTAGGCCACGTCGATCGTGATGCCTTGCTCGCGTTCAGCGGCGAGGCCGTCCACCAACAAAGCGAAGTCAATTTCTTGACCCTGCGTACCGCTCTTCTTGCTGTCATCTTCCAGCGCGGTGAGCTGATCTTCGAAGATCATCTTGCTGTCGTAAAGCAGCCGCCCGATCAAGGTCGATTTGCCATCATCCACGCTGCCGCATGTGATGAAGCGCAAAAGCTGCTTGTTTTGATGCTGGTCGAGATAGGCGCCGATATCTTCAGCGATCAGAGCATCTGTTTCGTAGGTTTGGCTATCGGTGTCAGAAGTGGGCATTAGAAATAGCCCTCCTGCTTTTTCTTCTCCATTCCGGCACCGCCTTCATCCTTATCGATGGTGCGGCCTTGGCGTTCAGAAGTGGTGGTTAGCAGCATTTCCTGCACCACATCTTCCAAAGTTGCTGCTTCGCTTTCTACAGCGCCTGTTAGCGGGAAGCAGCCGAGCGTGCGGAAACGGATGGATTTCATCGTGATCTCGGGTTTTTTGCCCATGACCTTCTCGAGCCTGTCCATGTCATCTGCCATGAACAATCCGCCTTCCCATTCAAAGGTCGGGCGTTCCGCTGCGAAATAGAGCGGCACAATCTCGATGTTTTCAGCCATGATGTACTGCCAAATGTCGAGTTCAGTCCAATTGCTGATTGGAAAGACACGGATGCTTTCGCCCTTGGCCTTGCGCGCGTTATAAAGGTTCCACAGTTCAGGCCGTTGGTTCTTCGGGTCCCAGCCATGGCTGGCTGTTCGGAATGAGAAGACGCGTTCTTTCGCACGGCTCTTTTCCTCATCACGCCGCGCGCCGCCAAAGGCAGCGTCAAAACCGTAATGATCGAGAGCTTGCTTGAGCCCTTGCGTCTTCCACATATCAGTGTGGAGAGGGCCGTGGTCAAACGGGTTGATGCCGCGCTCTTCGGCTTCCTTATTGTGCCAGACGAGCAGTTCCATGCCGATTTTCTTCGCCATGGAATCGCGCAAGGCATACATGTCCTGAAATTTCCAGGTCGTATCGACATGCAGCAGCGGGAAAGGCGGCGGTGATGGATAGAACGCTTTGCGTGCCAAATGGAGCATCACTGCGCTGTCTTTGCCGACCGAATACATCATGACCGGGTTTTGCGCTTCGGCCACGACTTCGCGCATGATGTGGATCGCTTCGGCCTCTAGCCGTTGCAGGTGTGTGAGTGTCGCCATTAGCCAATTTTCTTTGTGCGAAATTTGCAAGTGATGTGCTCGATAAGCCTCTTCGCTCTCAGGACAAGCAAAGAATAGTTTAGCGGCATGATAGCTGGAGGAAGCTGGAGCGGGTAAGGGGGAAACGCCAGTTGAACGAGCGCCATCGGGCGCGAGGACAATCGAACCCCTCTAGGGCCGATGTCGGTCATATTGTCGGAAGTCTGGAGCGGGTAAGGGGAATCGAACCCCTCTAGCTAGCTTGGAAGGCTAGAGCATTACCACTATGCTATACCCGCTTATCCAGCGCGCGCAGCCTCTGCCACGAGCGCCCCTAATCCGTCAACCAGAGTCTGGTGCGTTCTCACTGCGCTACCGCTTCGCTGCTTGAGCGCGCTACCGCTTCTCGCCCCTAGCGCTGACAGGCATATTGTCGATCAGCCGCGTGCCGCCAATGCGCGCTGCGACCAATAGGCGCGCGTCGCTTTCTCTCAATTTGTCAAGCAGTTGCAAGGACATGGGATCGGCGAGCGCAGCATAGTCGATACTGTCAAATCCGGCGGAAAGCAGTGCCTTCTCAAGATCGCTGGTCGAGGCTGCAACATTCGCGCCGCTTTCGATTGAAGCAATCGCTGCTTTCATCGCGCGCGGCAGGGCGGCGGCTTGTTCGCGCTGCTCAGCGGACAGATAGCGATTGCGGCTCGACATCGCCAAACCATCGTCCTCGCGCACAGTCGGCACGCCGACAATGCCGCTGACATGCGGGCGAGTAAGGTCAAGGTCGCGCGCCATTGTGCGAATGACGGCGAGTTGCTGCCAGTCTTTCTCACCGAAAAACGCCTTGTCGGGCGTGACTTGATTGAACAGCTTGCACACAACGGATGCCACACCGTCGAAATGGCCGGGGCGATCTGCACCGCAAAAGTTCGCGCTGACCCCGCTCACTGAAATGCTCGAGGCGAAGCCTTCCGGATACATTTCCTCAACGCTTGGTGCCCACAATACCGCCACGCCCTCTGCTTCCAGCATCGCCGAATCCTGCGCCAATTGACGCGGATAGGCATCGAGATCCTCGCCCTCGCCAAATTGCGTGGGATTGACGAAGATCGACGCGACGACATGGTCGCATTGCTTGGCTGCTTCGCGCATCAAGGTCAGATGCCCTTCGTGCAAAGCGCCCATCGTCGGCACCAAGCCAATCGTGGCACTTGCCTCACTCAGGCCTGTCTCTCTTAGGGACTTGATTGCATTTCTTAACATGCTGAGCGTTTTAACGGTTTGCACGCGATGAACCCCTTCGATATGCACCTCACCACTCCCCTAAACTGACCGCTTTGTGCGGCGCAAGACAATGCAGTGAAGCAGGGGAAGAAACGGGTTGAGCTTGGGCGGGCAATTACATGGATGAGCAAAGGGCGCATAGGATCGTCTTTGCCAATGAAAAAGGGGGCACGGGCAAATCGACCACGGCAGTGCATGTCGCGGTTGCGTTGTCCTATCTCGGCGCGAAAGTTATCGCGCTTGACCTTGATCCGCGCCAGCGCAGCATGGACCGCTATCTAGAGAACCGGCGCGAAACCTGCGAGCGGCGCGGGATCGAATTGCCCACGCCTGCTTGCACCGTTTTCAAGGGGCGCAGCGATTCAGCGCTTCTGATTGCGCTCGAGCGGCTAGAGAAAGAAGCCGACTTCCTTATCGTCGACAATCCGGGGCGCGATGATCCGATCGCGCGCGTGGCGGCTGAAAATGCCGATACGTTGGTGACGCCGATGAACGACAGCTTTGTCGATTTCGACCTTATCGGACAAGTGGATCCAGAGACGTTCAAGGTGAAGAAGCTGTCCTTCTTTGCCGAGATGATCTGGCAAGCGAGGCTAAAGCGCAGCCGCGCAACCTTGCAAAATGCGCGCCCAGAGATGGATTGGGCCGTGGTGCGCAATCGCACTTCGCATATCGAAGCGCGCAATATGGCGCGGATCGAAGGCGCGTTGAATGAATTGTCAAAGCGAGTCGGCTTTCGGGTTCTCAACGGATTGTCGGAAAGGGTGATTTATCGCGAGCTGTTCCCTTCCGGCCTGACCTTGCTCGACAAGGGGCATCTGGGTGAGCTGGGGACAAGCCATCTGGTTGCGCGCCAGGAATTGCGCGGTCTGATAAAATCGCTCAAGCTGCCCAAGGTCTCTGCAAGAGCCAAAAAGCTGTAGGAGCCCAAGTCAATGATCCGAATGCTAATCCTGGCTGCGATTGTCTGCATCGGATGCAAGCTTATCTTTGGCAAATGGCCGTGGGATTATTTGCGCGGGCCCAATACGCGTGATCAGGCGGTGTTTCGCGCACGCAAATTGCTCGCGGTTGAAGCGAATGCGGACCATGACGCGATCATTGCTGCGCATAAGAAGCTGCTCGCACTGGTCCATCCAGACAAGGGTGGTTCCAATGAGCAAGTGCACGAGGCCAATGCCGCGCGCGATCTGCTGCTGGATGAATTGCCTGACCATTCGCCCGAAGATCGTTAGTGGCTGGTCGAAAGATCGAAACGCGTCGGGCAATAGCGCGCGCTTTGTAAGAGTTTTGATTGAGCCGGTAGATAGACGAACCTTCATAGATTAAGGCTATGGTAAATTTGCGCCGCCAAAGAATGTGCGGCACGCGTTATTGAAGGAATCCTCTCGCATGACACATCAATTCCACTCCACCGTTTTGCGTGAGTATGACATTCGCGGCATTATCGGCGAGACTTTGAGCGAGGATGATGCGCGCGCGATTGGGCGCGGATTTGCGACCTTGCTCAAGCGGGCAGTTGGCCAGAATGAAAAGCCCAAAGTTGCCGTTGGCTATGATGGCCGGGTCAGCTCGCCCATGCTTGAAGAAGCTTTGATCGAGGGACTGAATTTAAGCGGTTGCGACGTGGTGCGGATCGGGCTGGGGGCGACCCCGATGCTTTATTACGCCGAAGCGTCAAGCGAAGAGGTGGATGGCGGCATTCAGATAACCGGCAGCCACAATCCCGCCAATTATAATGGCTTCAAAATGGTATTTCAGGGGCGTCCGTTCTTCGGGGAAGATATCCAGCGGCTCGGCCAAATGGCTGCGGCCGGAGACTGGATTGATGCGGCCGGAGAAGGCGGCAGTAATGGCGGGATTGGCGGCGAAGAATCGCGCGAGATCCTCAGCGAGTATGTCGACCGCATGCTCGCTGGTATCGACGGTATCGAGACCGGATTGCTCGACGGGCTTAAAGTCGGCTGGGACGCTGGAAACGGAGCCGCGGGACCGGCTTTGGAAGCTCTGGTCTCGCGGCTCCCGGGGGAGCACCATGTTCTGTTCACTGAAGTTGACGGGCATTTTCCTAACCACCATCCTGATCCGACTGTGGAAGCCAATCTGGAAGACTTGCGCGAGCTTGTCGCTGCGAAGAACCTCGATTTTGGAGTTGCTTTCGACGGGGATGGCGACCGGATCGGAGCGATTGACGGCAAGGGGCGGGTCATTTGGGGCGATCAGCTTTTGATGATCTATGCCGAAGACTTGCTCAAGCGCCTGCCCGAAGGCGCGCAACCCCCTACAATCATTGCCGATGTTAAGGCCAGCCGCGCTCTGTTCGACCATGTCGCAGCCCATGGCGGCCAGCCGTTGATGTGGAAGACCGGACATAGCCTGATTAAGTCCAAAATGAAGGAAACAGGCTCTCCATTGGCGGGCGAAATGAGCGGCCACGTTTTCTTTGCCGACACATATTACGGATTTGATGACGCTCTTTACGCTGGCGTTCGCTTGCTGGCCGCTTCGGCGCGACTCGGCAAAAGCGTGACCGAATTGCGCAGCGCAATGCCCGATATGCTCAACACGCCCGAAATGCGCTTCCAAGTGGATGAGTCTCGCAAATTCGCCGCGATTGATGAGGTTTCTGAGCGGCTGGCGGGCAGCGAGTATGAAGTGAATGCCACCGATGGTGTGCGCGTGACGACGCCGGATGGCTGGTGGCTGCTGCGCGCTTCGAACACGCAAGATGTGCTGGTTGCACGTGCGGAAAGCGATACGCAAGAAGGTCTCGACCGCTTGCTCGCCCTGATTGATGAGCAGCTAGCGCTTTCAGGCCTTGAGCGCGGGGAATCTGTCGGGCATTAAGTCTGCGCGACCCACTTCGGAAGAGGAATTGCCCATGATCTGCCGCTCGTTCTTTTCAACCACCGCTGCCCTCACGCTTGCGCTCTCTCCTGTTGCCGCACTGGCTCAGGATGCGGAGACGGAGGAAACTGCGGCTATCGCAGATGGCGATATGGGTGAAGATGTTCTCGCCGAAATGTTCGGAGCATTGGGCGAAATGTTCGCGGTTGAGCCGCTCACTGATGGCCAGAATGCGCGGCTTCCACTGGCAACCTCGATCGTCGACAAGATGATCCCTGCCGGAAGCATGGCAGAGATGATGGACAATATGATGGGCGGAACGCTCGGCCCGATCATGGAAATGGCTGGCGACGCGGGACCAAAGCAAAAGCTCGCCGAACGATTGGGAATAACGGCGTTTGAGCTTAGCAATGTTGGCGAGGATGATGCGGCCCAATTGCTAGAAGTGTTCGACCCCAGTTGGAAAGCGCGGCAGGCCCGCGAAGCGGAATTGATGCCCAAGGTCATGGGAGAGATTATGACCGTTATGGAACCGCCGATGAAACGGGCGATGTCCGAACTCTACGCGATCAACTTTAGCGATAATGAACTGGGCGAGATTGACGCGTTCTTCTCGACCGAGACCGGCGCAAATTTTGCTCGCAAGAGTTTCACCATGGCCGCTGACCCGCGCATTATGGGGGCGACGATGGAGTCCTTGCCGCAGCTGATGGGAGCGATGGCCAGCATCGAGACTCGCATGGCCGAGGCGACAGCAGATTTGGGGCCAGCGCGCACTTTTGACCAGCTCTCCTCTGACGAAAAAGCCTTTGTCTCTGAGGTCACGGGCATGAGCGTTGATGATATTGAATTCAGCGCAATGACTTCGATGGAGGTCATGGATGCAGCTGAAGCAGCTGCGGAAGAGGCAGCGGAAGCCGCTGTTGAGTAACTGACGAGAGTGGCCAAGGCTGCACCTACTCACATCCCTCCTGAAATAGGGCGCTGGTTCGCATCGCGCGATTGGCGCATCCGCAGCCATCAATCCGATATGCTGGCCGCCGCGCGTGGGGGTAAGCACGCGCTGCTGGTCGCAGACACGGGCGCGGGCAAAACGCTGGCGGGCTTTATGCCGACATTGGCGGATTTCTGCCCGGGCGAGCTGGGTGATGCGCCGCTGCCTGACACGCTGCACACACTCTATATCTCGCCGCTCAAAGCGCTCGCGCATGATGTGAAGCGCAATCTCCTGACACCGGTGGAAGAGATGGGGCTGGGCGTGCGGATTGAAACGCGCAGCGGAGATACGCCGTCCGATCGCAAGAAGCGCCAGCGCGCTCGCCCACCGCACATTTTGCTGACTACGCCGGAAAGCTTGTCGCTGCTGCTGTCCTATCCCGACAGTCTTGAGCTGTTCAAAGATCTGAAGCGCGTTGTGGTCGATGAAGTGCATGCCTTCGCCACTGGCAAACGCGGCGATCTGCTGGCGCTCGCCCTATCGCGATTGCAAGCGATAGCGCCGCAAATGCAGCGCGCGGCGCTGTCCGCAACCGTGGCGCAGCCGCAAGCGTTTTTGGAATGGCTTGCGCCTGATGGCGATATGGATGGGGTGACGCTGGTTGAGGGCGAGGAAGGCGCTGATCCGCAGCTTGATATTCTGCTGCCCAAGGAAGAGCGCGTGCCATGGGGCGGGCATGCCGGACGCTGGGCGATCCCCCAGCTGATGGAGCAAATCACAAGCAATCAAACCACGCTTGTCTTCACCAATACGCGTTTTCTGGCCGAGTTCATTTTCCAGCTTCTGTGGGAAGTAAACGAGGATAATCTGCCTATTGGCATCCACCACGGGAGCCTGTCGAAAGAAGCGCGGCGCAAGGTTGAGGAAGCGATGGCGCGCGGGAACCTTCGCGGTCTAGTCTGCACGAGCTCGCTCGATCTGGGGGTCGATTGGGGCGATATTGATTGCGTGGTCCAGATGGGCGCGCCCAAGGGTTCATCGCGCCTGCTCCAGCGCATCGGGCGCGCGGGGCACCGCTTGGATGTGTCGAGCCGCGCCATTTTGGTGCCAGGCAACCGCTTCGAATTTCTCGAGGCTACGGCTGCAAAGGATGCCGTGGACGAGGGGCAGCGCGATGGCGAGGATTTCCGCCCCGGCGGGCTGGACGTGCTCGCCCAGCATGTGATGGCGCGGGCATGCGCAGGGCCATTTGCAGAGGAGGATTTGCTTGCCGAAGTGCGCTCTTCGCTCAGCTACAATTGGGTCGATGCCGAGGTTTTCGCTCGGGTTATCGGCTTTGTCGAAAACGGCGGATATGCGCTCAA
>CALLIO010000237.1 GCA_938009055.1 uncultured Altererythrobacter sp. | reverse complement strand
TGCAAAAGCGCCGCTGGTCATCGCAAAGCCTTGCAAATCGCTTTCCCACGCGTGTTTCACAGCTTCGCCGCCGCCAGTGAAGTCGCCTTGAACCGTTAGGATAACAAGCGCGGTCATCGTGCAGATAACCACCGTATCGATAAAGCAGCCGAGCATTGCCATGCGGCCTTGCTGCTCTGGGTCATTGGTCTGCGCCACGGCATGCGCGATTGGGGTTGAGCCTTGGCCTGCCTCGTTCGAAAACAGTCCGCGAGCAACGCCAGCCCGGATCGCAATGATGATGAGCGCTCCGGCAAAGCCGCCGGTTGCAGCCGTTGGGTTAAATGCTGAATGGAAGATCAGCGCGAAGGTCGCAGGGATATCTGTGATATTCAAGATCAGCGCGACCAATGCCATCACGATGTATGCGCCGGCCATGAAGGGGATCACTTTTTCCGCCACATTGCCGATCGATTTAATCCCGCCGATAATCACGACGAAGACCGCTACAGCGACGATCAGGCCACCCAGCCATTCCTCGATCCCAAACAGCTCATTGAGCCCGTCTGCGACCGCATTGGCCTGAATCGAATTGCCGGTAATCATCGCTGAGAACAGCGTGCCGAGGCAGAACAGGATTGCCAGCCAGGTCCATTTGGGGCCAAGACCCATCATAATGTAGGTCATTGGTCCGCCGCGATAGACGCCGTCCGATGTCTTCTCGCGGTAGCGGATGGCCAAGGACCCTTCAGCAAAGGCCAGCGCCATGCCGATCAGCGCGGTGATCCACATCCAGAAAATCGCGCCCGGACCGCCCAATGCGATGGCAGTGGCGACGCCGGCCAGATTACCGGTGCCCACTTGTCCGGAAAGCGCGGTTGAAAGTGCAGCAAAGGGAGAGATTTCTCCGTCACCATCGCCTTTGCGGCTCTTGAACAGGCCGCCAAACGCGCTGAACAGATTGCGCAATGGGTAAAATTTCAGGCCGACCATAATGTAAAGGCCAATCCCCAAAAGGATGATGACCATCGGCGGGAAAGGGATCACCTCAGCCCCGTTCCACGTGCCTCCCCAGATGAAGTCTGAAAGATTTACCACGCGGTCTGCGAAACTTACTGGTGCATCGCCTGCTGCTGACATGGGTTGCTTCCCCTCTTGCGTACCCGAAAATAGAAGGCCTGCACGCTAGTGCCGCTCATGTCGATTGGCCAGCCCAAAGTTTCGCTGGCAACCAATTGAGGTGCAACGTGCATTCAATACGCCTTTGGCTGCTTGCAATTGGCTGGCGCTGCGCCTAGGGGCGAAAGTGTCTTCCGATAATTGGAAAAATTAAAGCCCCTCCCAATCCTTGAATTGGGGCGGCCCAAAGTCCTACATGGGACCCGGTCCTGGAAGACAGGAAGTTTTTGCGAAGGAAAGAGGCCGATCATGGCTGAGGAAAAGAAGAGCAAGACATCGCCGGCCGAATTTGTGAATCAAGTTCGCACCGAAACGAGCAAGGTCACCTGGCCCACGCGCGAGGAGACAATCCGCACCGCGATCTTTGTCTTCATCCTCGTAGTGATCCTCTCGCTGTTCTTCCTCGGCATCGACACAGTCTTTGGCGGTATCGTCAACTGGCTGCTTTCGCTGTATTAATTTGCACGCTTACAACAGGACGTAAATTTCATGGCTCGCTGGTACATCATCCACGCCTATTCCGGCTTTGAGAACAAGGTTCGCGACGCGATCATCTCCGAAGCTGAGCGCTTGGGCCTTTCCGAAGCTGTTGAAGAGGTCGAGGTTCCGACCGAAACCATCACCGAAGTCAAACGCGGCAAGAAGGTTCAGGTCGAGCGCAAATTCATGCCTGGCTACGTTTTGGCCAAGCTGAAGATGACCGATGATGTCTATCACTTGGTCAAGAACACGCCGAAAGTGTCCGGCTTCCTAGGCAATAATAACAAGCCGCAGCCGATCAGCGAAAAAGAAGCTGCGCGCTATTTCGGCGGGGTCGAAGAAGCCAAATCTGCACCCAAGCAGCAAGTCAGCGTCGACTACGAGATTGGCGATCAGATCAAGGTTCTCGACGGACCGTTTGCCAGCTTCAACGGTGTTGTCGAAGAACTCGATTTCGACAAGGCGAAGGTCAAGGTTTCGGTTTCGATCTTTGGTCGCGCGACGCCGGTTGAGCTTGAGTTTGAACAGGTCGAACTGGTCAAGTAGTCTGCTTGCGTTTCGCTAAAGACGAGCGACCCGTCAGAATCCCAAACTCTGCTTGAGCGGTGCGGGTCCGTCCGCAGTGGATACACACCGCCACTTTGGCGTATGTGCTTTTGGGCGCGCGCCACTTCGGCTCTCATCTTCCTAAAAAGTGATGCTGCTTATACCGTTCGCCTAGACGCCAGCGGACACAAATGTATCATCCTGTAAACTCGTTCAGGTTTATGCAATTTAAGATGAACGAAACATTGGGCGGTTGCTATGGGGCAGTCATCAAACCGCCTTGTTGGGGAGGCCGATCATGACACATCTGAAGGGCTTAACGCGAAATCAATTCATCTCTCAGGCGCTACTTTTGAAGCTTGCGCTGGCAGCTATCATGTTCGCACTGGCGACGTTGGTTCCGGTCGCACAAGGCCCGCTTGCGTCACAAGCTAAGGCGCACCACTGGCCCAGCAGTTGCGGACGCGAAGGACAGAAACCCTGCCCGTTGTTAGGTCCGAATCGCCACCTGCCATCATGCAAACCAGGACTGGTCGAACGACCATTTGGTAAGCGCTGCTCCGAAGCGAAGACAATTTTGCCCAAGCCTGAGCAAGTTGCCGGTTGCGGCGCGGGTGGGGAAAAGCCTTGCGCCGCATGGAGAGCTTTTCCGTCATGTGAAGGCCGTTTGGCTCATGATATCCTTAAGGGAGTCTGCCGAACGGAAGATTCCGCTTTGATCCGTATGGCGAGCAGTGCCTTTCGCGAGCTTAAACCGCTCATCACTACGATCGGTTTGGGAGCCACCCAGTGCGGTGTCGACACGATCATGCTCGGTGCCAACCGGCGCAGCAAACAGGATACCGCAGAACTACTCATGGCTTTGCCTTGTTTTGACGGGCTGCTCGATCAAGCGCAGGCCAATGGCTATCGGACACTTACGATTGGAGGCAGCGGCGGCGCTTCGATCGGCATCGGGGCTGAAGGCGAAAATGGCTTTGCTTTTGATACGTCGGGCAACCGGCAAGTTCGCACCTATCATACGCTCAGCCTCAAATTCCTCTCGATCGGTGCAAGCGCTGCGGTAAATGTTGGCCTCTACAAAGCGCCTCCTAGCCGGCTCGCCGGTGACGCGCATGGCGCGTCTGTCGGGGTCGCTTATCTCGGCGGCGGCGGGGCCGCGGTTTGGTATAATTACGGATCGGACGATGTGGCGGGGTTGACCGCCGTGATCACCGCTGGTGGAAAGGCAGAGGCGGCATATGTCCGCAACACAACAAAGACGGTAGATGTGTTCAACGTCACGAAACGAGTGCCAAGTCCGGAAGTCAGCCCAGGCCCAGTGACGCCGCCGCCAACCATTGTTAGACCGCCTGCACCTCCACCCCCGCCCCCCACGCGTCCCAAGCCTGAATTTGGCTGGAGCGGCAGGCCAGTGGACGGAAATTACCGGGCGCCGAAGGATGCAGCCGCCCTTACACGGTATTTCATCACGGAGGGGCGCCAGAACCAGAAGCTGTTCTATCGCTACAAAAACGGCAATGGAGATTGGTCAAAGTGGCGCGGTTTCAATCTGACGGAGAGCGGTCGAAACTATCACCACTATGTTGAAAACAACGGCAGCGGGCAAAGCTTTACGATTTGGAATAACGGACAAGAGATCGTCTGGAAGCAGAATCAGAATCGCAACGCGCGCAGCTTCACGATGCGGCTTGAGGCCTATCTCGGTCGGTACGATTGAATGGTGAGGGCGTGGCTTGGACCGAGAACGTTTAGGTGATAGCCAGGCTCTAGCCAGAGGCTGCTTTATGAAGACCAAGCTTTCCATCTGTCGCAAAAAGGCGCGATTTGCCTCTTTCGATGAGGCTGTGGCAGCCTCTGAGGCGCCGCCGTTCAAGCTGCGCGCGCAAATGACAGCGCAAGGATATTGGTCTGCCGCGCGCGCTTTGGTGTTTTCTTTATTGTGTCTTTGCAGCCCAACCATCGTGCATGCGCAGGTTTGCTCGGGCATTCCGGGGCTAACCATCAATGGCGGTTTTGAAGAACCCGATATTTCGACAACGCCGCCAAATCCGGTGCAAACATTTGGCAGCAACCCCTACGCGCGCCTCTACAATGAAAGCAACATTCCCGGCTGGTCGACCACAGCGAACAACAATCGGATCGAGATTTGGGAATCGGGCTTCAACTCAACCCCCAGCTATGAAGGCAATCAGCACGCCGAGGTGAATGCATCGGCTGTGGGGGCCTTGTTTCAAGACATTGTCACGACACCGGGTTCTGAGATCGTGTGGAGCTTTGCCCATCGCGGCCGCGCCGGTGTTGACCAGATCCGCGTTGAGATGGGCGCACCGGGCAGTTCGCTCGCCAATCAGGGCACATTTTCAACCGGCAATACGTCGTGGAGTGTCTACACCGGAACCTATGTAGTGCCTGCCGGTCAAACTAGCACTCGCTTTCAGTTTCGCGCGATCAGCACGGCCGCCAATAGCGCGACCGTGGGCAATTTCATTGATGCTGTCGTGATCGCGCCCTTGTGCGATTATGGCGATGCGCCCTCTACCTTCTCGGTTCTGCGCACTGACAATGGAGCCGCGCACAGGATCAGTGCGGGCGCTTTTCTTGGCTCCAGCGCGGATGCGGAGACCGATGGTCAGCCAAGCACCTTGTCCAATGGCGATGACAATGACGGCAGCGACGATGAAAACGGGGTTCGCTTTGGCCTTGGCACCAGTAGCGAGCTGATCCGTTTTGCCAGCAACCCATTGGAAGTGACCGCC
>CALLIO010000236.1 GCA_938009055.1 uncultured Altererythrobacter sp. | reverse complement strand
ATCTTCTTCCGACAATTCATCCATGCCCAAAATGGCGATGATGTCTTGCAGCGATTTGTACTTCTGCAGCGTTTCCTGAACCTTACGAGCGGTTTCATAGTGCTCTTGTCCAACAACACGTGGTTCCAGAACACGGCTGGTTGAATCGAGCGGGTCAACAGCGGGGTAGATACCCAGCTCTGAAATCGCGCGGTTCAGCGTGGTCGTCGCGTCAAGGTGAGCAAACGATGTCGCTGGCGCAGGGTCGGTCAAGTCATCGGCAGGAACGTAAATCGCCTGAACCGAGGTAATCGAACCCTTGGTTGTCGAGGTAATGCGTTCCTGAAGGTTACCCATGTCGGTCGACAGAGTTGGCTGATAGCCCACCGCCGAAGGAATACGGCCGAGCAGGGCGGACACTTCCGAACCGGCTTGGGTAAAGCGGAAGATGTTGTCGACGAAGAAGAGCACGTCTTGGCCCTCTTGATCGCGGAAATATTCCGCCATTGTGAGGCCGGACAGAGCAACACGCGCACGCGCGCCAGGAGGCTCGTTCATCTGGCCGAACACAAGCGCCACTTTCGACCCGTCAGAAATCGCGTTTCCGTCCGCATCCTTGGCGATAACACCCGCGTCGAGGAATTCGTGATAGAGATCGTTACCTTCACGGGTGCGCTCACCCACACCGGCAAAGACGGAAACGCCGCCGTGGCCTTTGGCGATGTTGTTGATCAGCTCTTGAATAAGAACCGTCTTGCCAACACCCGCGCCGCCGAACAGGCCGATCTTGCCGCCCTTTGCATATGGGGCGAGAAGGTCGATCACTTTAATGCCGGTCACAAGGATCGCCGCTTCGGTTGACTGGTCAACGAAAGCAGGCGCTTCTGCGTGGATCGGGGCGGTCATATCCGCACCGATCGGGCCGCGCTCGTCAATCGCTTCGCCAACCACATTCATGATGCGGCCAAGTGTTTTGGGGCCAACAGGCACCGAAATTTGCTTGCCCGTGGCGATCACTTCGCTGCCGCGGGTGAGGCCTTCGGTCGCGTCCATCGCGATGGTGCGAACAGTGTTTTCGCCCAGATGTTGAGCCACTTCAAGGACCAGCGTTTGGTCGCCATTTTTGGTCTCAAGCGCTGAGAGAATTGCGGGCAGTTCGCCTTCGAAGGCAACATCGACGACAGCGCCGATGACCTGGGCAATCGTGCCGTTTGTGGTTTGGTTTAGTGCTGCGGTAGCCATGTGGGTTTCCTTGAGCCTAGATTACAGCGCTTCTGCGCCAGCAATAATTTCGATAAGTTCGGTGGTGATCGCGGCCTGACGGCTGCGGTTGTATTGAATGGTCAGCGAGTTGATCAGATCGCCCGCATTGCGCGTGGCATTGTCCATCGCGGTCATCGAAGCGCCTTGCTCTGATGCTTCGCGCTCGAGCAGCGAACCGAACAATTGCGTCTTCACATAACGTGGGAGCAATTCTTCGAGGATTTCCTCTTCGCCCGGCTCATATTCGACCATCGCTTCGCTGTCTTCGCTTGCCTCGGGCGAGGGGACGGGGATCAGCTGCTCCGTGGTTGGTGTTTGCACCAGAGCCGATTGGAATTTCGGAGCCACCAGATGCGCAACATCAAATGCGCCCTCTTCGAACATTGCGATCAGCTCGTCTGCAATGCCGCCAGCTTCTTCAAAGCCCGGCGTGCGCACGGTCGAGGTGTCGAAATTCTTGGCGATGAGGTCAGCATAATCACGCTTGATCGGCGCGCGACCTTTCTTACCCACGAGGTAGAAGGTCACATCCTTACCTTCGGCAATCAGCTTTGCTGCTTGGAGCTTCGCTTCTTTGACGAGATTGGAGTTGAGACCGCCGCACAGACCCTTGTCCGTGTTGACCACGACCAGCAAATGCTTTTGATCCGCGCCCGTGCCCGCAAGCAATTTGGGTGCGCTGTCACCAGACACCTTGCTGGCGAGCGATGCCATGACGGCAGACAGACGCGTCGCATAGGGGCGCGCCGCCTCTGCCGCAGCCTGCGCACGGCGCAATTTTGCCGCCGCGACCATCTGTTTGGCCTTGGTGATCTTCTGGGTCGATTTAACCGACCCGATCCGATCTTTCAGTTCCTTGAGAGATGCCATTTCGGCTTAATCCTTTAAGCGAACTGTTTCGCGAATGTTTCGAGCGCTGCGACGGTTTTATCCTTCACATCGCCTTCGAACTTCTTGCTGTCACGGATTTCGGTGAGGATGTCGGCATGTTCGCTACGGAAGTAGCTCAGCATGGCTTCTTCATACTCATTCACGCGGTCAACAGCGACATCATCGACAAAGCCATTGGTGCCGGCAAAGATCGAAACAGTCTGTTCTTCAAACGGCATGGGCGAGAATTGCGGCTGTTTGAGCAGCTCAGTCAGGCGCGCACCGCGATTGAGCAATTTCTGCGTCGAGGCGTCCAAGTCCGAACCGAACTGGGCAAAGGCGGCCATCTCGCGATATTGCGCAAGGTCGAGTTTCATCGAGCCGGACACTTTCTTCATCGCTTTGGTTTGCGCCGCACCGCCCACACGAGACACCGACAGACCCACGTTAATCGCAGGACGGATGCCTTGGTAGAAGAGGTCGGTTTCAAGGAAGATCTGACCATCGGTGATCGAAATCACGTTTGTCGGAATATAGGCCGACACGTCGCCAGCCTGCGTTTCAATGATCGGCAGCGCGGTGAGCGAGCCGGAACCATTGTCGCCATTCATCTTAGCCGCACGCTCAAGAAGGCGTGAGTGAAGATAGAAAACGTCACCGGGATAGGCTTCACGGCCCGGAGGACGACGAAGCAGCAGCGACATCTGGCGGTAAGCCACGGCCTGCTTGGAAAGGTCATCATATACGATCACGGCGTGCATGCCATTGTCGCGGAAGAATTCACCCATTGCGCAGCCAGTGTAAGGCGCGAGATATTGCAGCGGGGCAGGCTCAGACGCGGTCGCCGCGATTACGATGGAATATTCCATCGCGCCGTTTTCTTCCAATTGCTTCACAATCTGGGCAACGGTCGAACGCTTTTGGCCAACAGCTACATAGACGCAATAGAGCTTCTTGCCCTCATCATCGCCAGCGTTGACCGTCTTCTGGTTGATGAAAGTGTCAATCGCAACGGCGGTTTTACCGGTTTGGCGGTCACCAATGATAAGTTCGCGCTGACCGCGGCCCACAGGAACCAAAGCGTCAACAGCTTTAAGGCCAGTTTGCACAGGCTCAGAAACCGATTCGCGCGGGATAATGCCGGGCGCTTTCACTTCAACGCGGCTGCGCTTTACATCCTTGATAGGGCCCTTGCCGTCGATCGGATTGCCGAGCGCATCGACCACACGGCCGAGCAAGCCCTTGCCGACCGGAACGTCCACAATCGTGCCGGTGCGCTTGACGCTGTCACCTTCTTTAATCTCGGCATCAGAGCCGAAGATCACGGCACCGACATTGTCCGCTTCAAGGTTCAGCGCCATGCCCTGAACACCATTGGCAAATTCGACCATCTCACCGGCCTGAACTTTGTCGAGGCCGTGGATGCGGGCGATACCATCACCCACCGAGAGGACGGAGCCTACTTCGCTGACTTCAGCTTCGGTGCCGAAGCTGGCGATCTGGTCTTTGATGACCTTGGAGATTTCTGCTGCGCGGATTTCCATGTCTATAGTCCTTTAGGCCTTCATGGCCTGTGCAAGTGAATTCAAACGGGTGCGGATCGAGCCATCAATGCGCTTCGATCCAATGGTAACGACAATCCCGCCCAAAAGGTCGGGATCGACGTGGGAATTGAGTTTAACAGTGCGCCCTTCGCGCGCCGTCAATTTGTCTTTGAGCGTGCCGAGCTGTTCATCCGACAAAGGATGCGCGCTGGTGACGCTGGCAGTCACTTCGCCGCGCTGGGCAGCTGCGATCGTTTGGAACGCGCTTATCATGCCGGGCAGGGCAGACAGGCGGCGGTTTTGAGCAAGCACGCCCAAGAAGTTCTGGGTAAGCTGCGACAGATCAAGCGATCCGCCAACCGCGCCAAGCGCTGTCTCGGCATCCTTGCGGCTGACCTTCGGATTGGTGGTAAGCGCCGACAGCTCTGGCGATTCGCTGAGCGCCGCCCCGAGCTTTTCAAGATCGGTTTCAACGGCTGTGACCGTGCCAGCTTCGGACGCCAGTTCGAACAAAGCCGACGCATAACGCCCTGGCAGGCTAGACTTAATACCGGCGGAAATGTCCACGCGCTGAAGGTCCTTTTGGAACTCAAGAGAATAACGATGCATCGTTTCGATGGGGACAGGCATCTTACAACGCCCGTACACGAAACTGGCGCGCGCCTAGCATCGTGCTTTCGATTGCGCAAGCGCCTCAGCCTTCGCTTTATCCGCAGTGCGATTGCATTCTGCGCAATGTCGCATCTATGACGCAGTGGAGGCGCGCAGACGCTAAAAAAAGAAACTGTTTCACTTTTGACTGCAATAGGCTATTTGTGGAGCAACAGGAGAGAGAAGCCATGAAACTGACCAAGATGGCGCCGCGCTGCGGTGTGGAAGTTGAAGGCGTCCAACTGGCCAAGGCCGAGGGCGATTTGATGGAAAGTATCAAGCAGGCGATTTACGAGCATGGCGTTGCCGTGTTTCGCGATCAGGAATTCTCGCCCGAAGATCACATCAAATTCGGCCGGCGCTGGGGCGGGATTGATGTGAACAACTATTTCCCGTTGCAAGAAGACTACAACGAAATCGCTGTGGTCAAGAAAGAGCCCGACCAGCAAACCAATATTGGCGGCGCTTGGCACACCGATCATTCCTATGACCAGATCCCTGCGATGGGCTCAGTCTTGGTTGCGCGCCAATTGCCGCCCAAGGGCGGAGATACGATGTGGGCGCATATGGGCGCAGCTTACGATTCGCTGTCAGACGAGTTGAAACAGGCGGTTGAAGGGCTTGAGGCGTTTCATACCGCCGATCACGTCTACAAGACCGATGGCCTTTATGCCCAAACCGATATGGGTGAGCACCTGCGCGGTCAGGATTTGAAGACCGGCGCGGTGCATCCGGTGGTCATCCGCCATCCGCAAACGGGGCAGAAGATGCTCTATGTCAATGGCGGCTTCACGATCAATTTCGTCGGCCAGACGCGTGAGGAAAGCCTGCCACTCTTGCAGCAATTGCTCGACGCGGCGCTGCTCGATGACAATCAGTGCCGGCTCGAATGGAAGCCGGGCACGGTTGCGATCTGGGATAATCGCAGCAGCTGGCACAATGCGATCAATGATTACGCTGGCCACTACCGCGAAATGCACCGGATTACGCTGAGCGGTGAAGCGCTGGCGGCGTAATCAACGTATCCGGCGTGATCAATCACCTCGCCGCATTGCGATAAGCGCAAACACAATCGCCAGCGCGGCCGGCACTGTTTGCACAAACAGGATGCGGGGTGAAACTGTGGCTGCGCCAAAAATGCCGGCAATGGCCACGAAGATCAAAAAGCACAGGGCAACCCTCAGGCTCCATTGCGGGTCGCGGATAAATAGTGACCAGATCAGGCCAGCGGCCAAGAATGCATTATACAGCCCTTGATTGGCGGCCATAGCTACCGTTGGCTCAAACAGCTCTGCGGGAAATGATGTGAACACTTTGGGCCCGCGAGTGGTCCATGCAAACATCTCAAACCAAGCGATATATAGGTGCAAGGCTGCGATTAGTCCGGTGAGTGTGGTAGCGATTTTACGGGCCATGGTCTTATCTCCTTGGACGCGGCAAAGCGTTCAATATCACTCCGCTTTGTTCTCGCAGCTATAGACCAGCCGCTCGTTCGGCTCATCGGGCAACATCGCCAGCACGCCCTGCTGCATATCGGCCAGCCGCTCTGACGCATTGGACGCGCCGCATGATGGAGGCTGGTAATTCATCCGCAGATTGCGCGCTTTTTCCCATTCGGTCTTGGGCAAGAGATAGCGTTCATTACGGAACTCGCCCGCTGCTAGATCGACCGTTGCGACCCTGATCATATAGTCTTCTTGCGGCACGAACACACGCGACCACGCTCCATCGCGCGCTTCATATTGCGTGTCTTCATGGCAGCCGTCAGCTTTCCATTCAAACGCAACATCGCGCGGCGGCGCGGTTGTTACGCGGCTGCGATCTGTGTCGAGCGTGCAGGTGAGCATGCCGGGCTGAAGCCCGCTTGCCTCTGAATCATCACCGAACAGTGAGCTCAACGACATATCGCCCATCATGCGATCATCCACGCTATCCATGCCGGGGCGTGCAAGCCAGCTATAGGCTGCGCCCGCAGCGGCAAGCGCGGCAATTCCGCCAAAGATGATCGCGCGGTTCTTACCGCCCTCAGCTTGCGATGCCTGATAGGCCAGCGCGCCGCCGCCCGCTGCCAACAGCAACAAGACGGTTGCTAGCGCCATCATATTCTCGCGCTCTTCCTGCACTTCGGCTTCGATCAGTTCGCGCTGCTCTTCTTCTTCTGCCTCAAGCAATGCCTGCTCCTCGGCTTCTTGTTTAGCGATTGCAGCAAGGCGCTGGGCTTCCTCAGCCTCGATCTCGGCCAAGGAACGGCACGGCAAATCGGTGACTTTGGGCTCGACATCATTGCGCCGCA
>CALLIO010000235.1 GCA_938009055.1 uncultured Altererythrobacter sp. | reverse complement strand
CTTGGACCTATGTCTGGGTCAGCCAAGTCGGGATGCTGCTGGGAACGGCCGTCTATGTGAATGCAGGCACGCAGTTGAGCCAAGTTGGAAGCATCTCTGACCTGCTTTCACCCGCACTTCTTGCATCTTTCCTCTTGCTTGCAATCGTTCCCTGGATTGCCAAGGCGATTATCGGCTGGCTCCAGCGCCGCAAGGTCTACCAAGGTTTCAGCAAACCCAAGAGCTTCGACCGCAATATGGTCATCATCGGCGGCGGTGCAGCCGGTCTGGTCTCAGCGATCATCGGCTCAACCGTCAAAGCCAAGGTCACTTTGGTCGAGGCGCATAAGATGGGCGGCGATTGCCTGAACTTTGGCTGCGTTCCTTCCAAGGCGTTGATCAAAAGCGCCAAGGTCGCCAGCCAGATGCGCAATGCTGACAAATATGGCTTGGAAGCGCATGAACCCAAGGTGCCGTTCAAGCATACCATCGCGCGCGTAATGGAAGCGGTTAAAACTATCGAGCCGATGGATAGCCCCGAACGGTTCGAGGCGATGGGCGTCGATGTGCGGCTCGGCTATGCGACGATTATCGACCCGTGGACGGTTGAGATTGCGCATCACGATGGGCGGGTAGAGCGGCTTACTACGCGCTCGATCATCATCGCGGCGGGCGCTGCCCCCTTCGTGCCGCCAATTCCTGGTCTTGAGGAGAGCGGCTATCTAACGTCCGACACGATGTGGGACGCCTTTGGCCAGATGGAAGAAGCGCCGGGGCGCGTGGCGATCCTTGGCGGTGGCCCCATCGGATGCGAGATTTCACAAAGCCTTGCGCGGCTGGGTTCCAACGTGACCCAGCTCGAAATGGCGGACCGGATCATGGGCCGCGAAGACCCAGAGGTTTCCGAGCTTGCGCAAAAGACCTTGGAAGCGTCCGGCGTTACCGTTCTGACCGGCCACCAAGCGGTGAAGGTCGAGGGCGGCAAGGTCATCACCAAGCATGGCGATGATGAAGTTGCCGTCCCCTATGACGTGTTGATCGTTGCCGTTGGCCGCGCGGCGCGGCTGACTGGTTACGGCTTGGAAGATCTGGGCATCGACACCAGCAAAACGGTCGTGACTGATGATTTCCTCGCGACGAAATTCCCCAATATCTATGCCTGCGGTGATGTCGCGGGGCCATTTCAATTTACCCACACCGCCAGCCACCAAGCATGGTTCGCGTCGGTCAATGCGCTGTTCGGCACGTTCAAGCGGTTCAAGGCGGATTACAGCGTGATCCCCGCTGTGACCTTCCTCGATCCTGAAATTGCGCGCGTCGGCATCAATGAAACCGAAGCAAGCGAGCAGGGCATCGAGTACGATGTGACCAAGTATGAGATTGGCGAGCTTGACCGCGCGATTGCGGAGAATGAGCGGGGCGGTTTTGTCAAAGTGCTGACCAAGCCGGGCAAGGACACCATCCTTGGCGCGACGATTGTGGGCCATAATGCTGGCGAGATGCTGGCCGAATACACGCTGGCGATGAAGCACAAACTTGGCCTCAACAAAATTCTCGGCACGATCCATCCTTATCCCACCATGGCCGAGGGCAATAAGTTTGTAGCTGGTGAGTGGAAAAAGGCGAGGAAGCCGGAAAAACTGCTTGGCTATGTCGAGAAATATCATAATTGGCGGCGCGGGTAAGGCGCGCTGACGATAAAAAGGGGAGAGAGATATGCTGACGAAAATTTCACTCTTGATCATGCGGATTGGAACCGGCGCATTGCTGGTGGTCTGGGGCCTGGTGCGGGTCGTGGGCGGCGCTGGCACGGGGCTGGCGGATAAGTATTACGCGGGCGTTGGTTCGAACGAGATGTTCCAGATGATTTTCGGCTGGGGCGAAGTGGCGCTTGGCCTGCTGGTGCTGCTGGGCCTGTTTCGCAAATACACTTTGGTTGCCTCTGCGCTCATCCTGGTTGGCGGCGCGCTGCCGATCTGGCGGCACTTCCTTGATCCGTTCGGGCGCTATCTGCATTCGGAAGAAGCGGCGAATATTCTGTTCTTCCCCTCGCTCACTGTTGCCGGGGCGGCATTGGCGCTGATTGCTTTGCGTGAGCACGATACGCTGGCGCTCGACAACCTTTTCGGCAAGAAGGATAGTGATTGAGCCTAATATGGGTAAATAGCGACCGCCCGGGTGGGTGCGCTTTAGCGCTCCCGCCATCCGGCGGGCGGGAGCGGGGCCGTTTCTGGCGAAACGCCCCATAGTTGGGAGCGCGACGGGGCGTGGAAATATTCGACCAATTGCGCCCCATCCTCGGGCTGCTCGTGCTGACAGGGATCGCTTGGAGCCTGTCTGAAAATCGCGGCGCTCGTCCAAGCTGGAAATGGATTGCGGGCGCGCTTCTGCTCCAAGGCGCTTTGGCGCTCATCATCACCCGCGTTCCCTTCGTTTGGGATTTGATGGAGTTTGCCAACCAAGGCGTTGCTGCGATTGAGCGCGCGACCTTGGCAGGCAGTTCTTACATGTTCGGCTATCTGGGCGGGGCGGAATTGCCCTTTGTGATGAAAGAAGGCGCAGACGCTCCGCTGATCATTGCGTTTCAGATTTTGCCGCTGGTGATCGTCTTTTCCGCGCTCGCCGCTCTGCTGTGGCATTGGGGCGTGCTGCGCTGGCTGGTAAACGGCCTTTCCTTCCTCCTGCGCAAAAGCTTGGGCGTGAGCGGTGTCGTGGGGCTATCGGGCGGGGCGAATATGTTCCTCGGCGTCGTGGAAAGCCCGCTGGTCGTGCGTGCCTATTTCGCGAAGGTGAGCCGCGCGGAACTCTTCCAAGTGATGGTGCTGGCGATGGCGACGATTAGCGGCGCGATCCTGATCCTTTATGCCACGACTTTGTCTAAGACTGTTCCCGATGCAGTGGGTCATATGATCGCGGCCTCGCTCGTGTCGCTGCCCGCTGCGCTGCTGATTGCGAAGCTGATGGTGCCCGATGGCGGCGAAGCGGCAACGGAGGTTGAGCGGGACGAGCCAGGCCTCAAATATGAAGGCTCCATCGACGCGATTGTGAAAGGCACGATGGACGGTATGCAGCTGTTCCTCGCCGTCATCGCGGTCATCATCGTGGTCTTCGCGCTGGTCAATCTGGTCGATCAAGTGCTCGCGCTATTGCCGTTGGTCGATGGCGAAGCGCTGAGCCTGAAGCGCATTTTCGGATGGATTTTCGCGCCGCTGATGTGGCTGATTGGCGTGCCATGGGCAGAGGCGCAGGCAGCGGGCGGTCTGATGGGAACCAAGGCGATCCTCAATGAATATGTCGCTTATTTGGAGCTGGCGACGCTACCGGCTGGCGCATTGGGTGAACGCAGCCTGCTGATCGTGACTTATGCGCTTTGTGGAGTGGCGAACTTGGCGAGTGTTGGCCTGCTTGTTTCGACCATCGGGACATTATGCCCAGATCGACGGGCGGAGGCCGCAGGGCTTGGGATGAAGAGCTGGATTGCGGGCAATATCGCCACCGCGATGACGGGGGCATGGATCGGGCTTGTCACGTGGAGCTGACCCATGTTTGATGCGAAGATCCGCCCGCTGATTGATCCGCCTTTGAATGCGATTGGTGCGCGCTTGGCGGCGCTGGGTATCAGCGCGAATGTGCTCACCTTTGCAGGGCTTGCGGTCGGGCTCGGCGGAGCCGCTGCAATTGCTTATGGGCAGTTTGGATGGGGGCTGGCGCTGATCCTTGCCAATCGCCTGCTCGACGGATTGGACGGGGCGGTCGCGCGTGCCAATGGCCCAACCGCGCTGG
>CALLIO010000234.1 GCA_938009055.1 uncultured Altererythrobacter sp. | reverse complement strand
ACAAGCAATTTAGTGGCGACCGTTTCCAAATGCTCAACAATAAAGAAAAGGGTCTCTCGGCCTTCATCAGCTCTGGCGCGTTCAGTGCTGGCGTTGGCCTAAGAGATAAGGGCAATTAGAATGAACCGTGACGTTTTCCTCGCGCTCTTGGCATTGGATGTCCAAATTCTCGGCTAGCCCGCAAAAGCCCCTAGCCCAGCGGCTCCACATTCAGCACAGCGCCTTCGCTGCCCGTGATGCGCACTTTTTCGCCCGCCGCAATGTCCGGCCCGCTGGCGAGCCATTCGCTATCGCCATGCTTCACGCGGCCTGATCCGTCGGCAATCGCCTCGACCACTGTCGCGGTTTCGCCCGCCATCCGGTCGCCGCGCTTGTTCATCATGGGATCGGCTTCTGTGATCGGGTTTTGGCGAATGTAATTGCGCCCGAGGAAGACGGTCACAATCGAGATCACGACAAAGATCACGACCTGCAAAGGGGCTGCAATCGGCAAGGCCCATGTGAGGAGACCCGTGGCGATGGCCGCCAGCCCCAGCCAGAACAGGAACATGCCCGGCACAAGGATTTCAGCCGCGGCGAGGAACAATCCCAGCGCCAGCCAGAGGTAATGTTGCTCGAGCGAGTTGATCCAATCCATCGCTTACCCCTTCGACTTTGGAACGCTTGAGCGTGCAGGCGTGCCGCCCGAATTGGGCGTTCCGGCGCTGTCGCCCAGCGCCTCTTTAGCAAGCTCGCCAATACCGCCCAATGTTCCGATGAGCTGCGTTGCCTCAACCGGGAAGAGGATCGTTTTGGCGTTGGGACTATCGGCGAATTTGCCCACCGCTTTGGTGTATTCCTGCGCCACGAAGTAATTGATCGCGGTCGCGCCGCTATCGGCGATTGCGGCCGAGACCATTTCGGTCGCTTTACCCTCTGCTTCGGCTTCGCGTTCGCGCGCTTCGGCATCGCGGAAGGCAGCTTCGCGGCGGCCCTCTGCTTCGAGAATGGCCGATTGCTTGGAGCCTTCTGCGCGAAGGATTTCTGATGCGCGATCACCTTCTGCCTCAAGGATTTCGGCACGCTTCAAACGCTCTGCCTTCATCTGGCGGGCCATCGCTTCTGAGATGTCGATTGGCGGGCGGATATCCTTAATCTCGACCCGGGTGATTTTCACGCCCCAAGGGCTTGTCGCATGATCGACAACCGAGAGGAGCCGCGCGTTAATCTCGTCACGCTTGGACAGCGTTTCGTCCAGATCCATTGAGCCCATCACCGTGCGAAGGTTGGTGGTGGTCAGCGCCATGATCGCAGCATAGAGATTGTTGACCTCATAAGCGGCTTTGCCCGCATCGAGCACTTGGAAGAACACCACGGCATCCACGCCAACCATGGCGTTATCCTTGGTGATGATTTCTTGCCCGGGAATATCGAGCACTTGCTCCATCATATTCACTTTTTGACCAACGCGGTCGAAGAAGGGGATCAGCAGGTGGAAGCCTGGGTCTGCAGCCTTGTGATATTTGCCCAACCGTTCGAGCGTATAGACATGGCCCTGACGCACAATCTGCACGCCCATGAACAGGAATACGACTGCGAGAAAAAGTAGCCCGATTA
This sequence comes from uncultured Altererythrobacter sp., assembly GCA_938009055.1. Classification (GTDB taxonomy): domain Bacteria; phylum Pseudomonadota; class Alphaproteobacteria; order Sphingomonadales; family Sphingomonadaceae; genus Erythrobacter. The sequence continues at coordinate 1,332 of CALLIO010000234.1, read as the reverse complement.
GAAAATAGAACATCCACCACCCCATAATTGCTGTCCTAATAATATAAGACAGGTCGCCGATTTTTCAAGTGATCGGCCAAGCTCATACGCCTGTTAAAGCGCAGATTTATAGAGCGCGATTTTGTCCGCATAGGCCTTTTCTGCGGGCACTTTTGCATAGGCTGGGGAGTCCGGCACAGTCCAACCATGATCGCCCGGATAGACGGTGACAGTCGCCATTCGCCCAGCGTCCTTTGCAGCAGCGGCGAAGACATCCTTCACCTCTGGCGCCTTGGCATCATCATCTTGGGCGACGGCGATCAAATAGCTTGCATCAGCCTTGGCCAATGTGGCGTGCGGGCTCATATCATCGCCTTCGCGAACCAAGCCGCCGCCGTGGAAGCTTGCCGCTGCCTTGATCCGGTCTGGAACCGCCGCAGCGCTCCACACGGTCAGCGGCCCGCCCATGCAATAGCCTTCGACGCCGATGCCTTTGGAAGTATCGACAGCATCTTGCGCATCGAGCCACGCCACAGCCGCCTTGGCATCGGCCATGATCGCTTCGGCGGTGTGCTTCTTGCGCCAAGGGGTGACTTTGGGCCAGCCTTCATTACCCATGAAATCCGCGAAATCGGCAAATTGCTCACCCGCTGCATCACGGTAATAAGGGTTGAGTACGAGCACGGCATAACCCTCGCCCGCCAGCCGCCGCGCCATTGTGCGCTTGGATTCGCGGATCGAGGCAATGTCGGGCCAAAAGATAATGGCAGGATATTTGCCCTCTGAAGGATGGACCCAAAAGGCATCCATCGTGCCATCGGCAGTTTCGAAAGTGACCTCGCTTTGGATCATGGATGGCAAAGCCGTGCCATCGCCGCTTGCTTCCACAGCCGTTGAGCATCCCGCCAGCGCTGCTGCACCAGTGGCTGCCCCTGCAACCGCGCCAAATTGGCGGCGGCTCAACTGGTCTTTGGCCCAGCTCTCCAAGCGTTCCTGATCGCACATCACTCTGTCTCCATCTCATCATCCGACTCGTTCCCAAACCTAGGCACCGGCGCGGCAATGGACAAGCGCACAGATGCGTTGCATGATGCCACTCAAGGGAGAGACAAGAATGAGAATTCGGGGATTCGCGTTTGCGATGAGCGCGTTGGCCAGCCTGACGCTGGCAGCATGCAGCGGCGAGCCAGGCAGCAATAGCGGCGAGCGTGTTGGCGCAGCGCAATTGTTGGCCGCAGGCGAAGACGGCGCAAACTGGATCTCGCACGGGCGCACCTATTCAGAGCAGCGCTTCTCTCCCCTCGATAAAGTCAACGCTGAGAATGTGGGCGAGCTTGGCCTTGAATGGTTTGC
>CALLIO010000233.1 GCA_938009055.1 uncultured Altererythrobacter sp. | reverse complement strand
CATGGTGATGCGCTTGCCCGAGCGTGACAGCTATTCCTATCACCGCGACAAAATGCATGCCAATTTGTCGGTTTCGATGGGTGGACGTGTGGCCGAAGAATTGATCTTTGGTCACGACAAAGTGTCTTCGGGCGCCTCGTCAGACATTCAATATGCCACCGATCTGGCGCGCAATATGGTCACCAAATGGGGCATGAGCGAGAAGCTTGGCCCGCTCCAGTACGAGCAAAGCCAAGAAGGCTATCTCGGCATGGGTCAAACCGCACGCACTATGGCGGGCGCGGAAACCAACAAGCTGATTGATGCCGAGATCAAGGGGCTGGTCGACGGAGCGCACAAGCGTGCGACCGATCTGCTCAAGAAGCATAGCAACGAGCTGGAAGCGCTCGCACAAGCGCTGCTTGAGTATGAAACACTGACCGGCGATGAAATCACTTCCTTGCTCAAGGATGGCAAGATCGACCGGCCTGACGAGCCCAAGGGCCCAACCACTGCTGTGCCTTCGCATGGCTCGGCGATCCCCAAAGCTGGCAAGAAGTTCGGCGGATCAGGCTCAAAAGGTGGTGGGGCTGAACCGCAAGGGGCTTAATAGTCTGGCTCAGCGTTCACTCGCTATTCAAATCGCCAAAGCGAACAAGGGCTCCAGTGTCACCACTCGGAGCCCTTTTTCATGCGCATCGCCCTTGCTTCAGCCCTTTGCCTCATCATTGCTGCTCCGCTTCACGCACAGCCGGGCGATATGAAGCTATCGACCTTTATGGCCAAGGTGGATGGTCTGAAGTCGAAAGGGCCACTGGCGCTCGTTTCGAAGGACTTCAAAGTGGTGAAAGGCGAGGTCGAGGGCGCAGCTGAAACTTACAAGGCCAAGATCAAATCGGACAAGTCAGCAGGGCGCAAACCGCATAGCTGCCCGCCGGAAGGTGGCTCGATGAGCAGTGACGAGCTGCTCGCCCATTTCGAAACGTATCCCAAGGCCAAGCGATCATCGACCACAGTGCGCGCCGGCCTCTATGATCTGATGAAGAAGAAATACCCCTGCTAGAGCGCGCCGAGCAGCACCAGCACCCATAGAAATGCCGTGATGACGATGAATATGATTAGATTGGTCAGCACAAATGTGCGCCACAAGGCGCTGCGGCGTTTCAATCCATAAGCTCCGCGCAATTGTCGGTAGATATGGATGATCGGGATGAAGACGGCTGACAGCGCGACCAATTGCACCGGCGCGCCTGCCGTTCCCAGCAGCGACAGAGCGACAAACAGCAGCGTCATAAAGCTCAAGGAATAGGTCACGAAAATCGCGTGGTCATAAGCCTTGAACCGCCGCTTCCAGAAGAACAGCAGCCACACGAAGGGGATCGAGATCGGGATCAGCAGCCAGCTGAATTTATAGGCATTGGTCTGGAGTTTATACATCATCAGCCCCGGGTCTTCGCGCCACTTTGTAATCAGCTCATTGTCGATAGCAGCGATGCCTGTGCCGTTTAGGTCAAGCTCGGCAGTGCTTCCCTCGTCCGGCGTCTCTCCGCTGGCGGCGGCGCGCAAACCTTTCGCTGCTTCTATCCCCTCGCGTTGATCTGCGATCCTTTGTTCCAACGCAGCGCGCAGCGGATCATTCGCCGCCATCGCACCAAGTTCTTCTTGCGCCTTGGCCAGATCGGCCTCTGCTTGCTCTAACCCGCCCTCAAGCTGCTGTTCGACGACATCTCCCAGCTTGAAGTCTGTGGGCGTGGTGATGCCGACCGCTTGAAACACGGCGAACATCAGGAAAACGCTGAACAGAAACATCGCCATGGGCGAAACGAACTTGGCCCGCTCACCCGCGATATAGCGCCGCGTCAGATCACCCGGCTTCCATGCCAGAAGCGGTAAGGTGCGCCACAATTTCCCGTCGAGATGCAGTACACCGTGCATCAGATCATGCGCGATGGCTTTGAGGCTACGGTGTATCACCGCCCTTTGCCCGCACTGCGTGCAATGCGGGCCGGTTAGGGGCGCTCCGCAATTGAGGCAGTCGCCTTGGCTTTCAGCAGCGCTCTCACCTGCGTTGTTTTCAACCGCGCGCGCAGCAAGGCCGCCTTCAACCGCCGTGCCCAGTCCTTCGGTGATGTCGCTCATGCCAAATCCCCCGCGCGCCAATTCCCGCGCGTGCGGCAATCATAAGCGGGCAGTTGGGTAGTGCAAAACAAAAAAGCCGCCCATTGCTGAGCGGCTTCTTGTGAAGTCGAAAGTGTGAAGTCAGAGCTTAGCTGCCATCATACTCCGCGCCGATCGAAGTCGAGCGGGTCGGGGCCGATGCGGTGATCCGCAAGGCTTCTGCCGATTGGCTCAAGGAACCGATTTCATCGGCATCTTCTTCATCATCGGGCAGGATTTTCTGCAGGCCGGTGATGATGCTTTCATTGAGCTCTTTGGGCTTGATAGTTTGCTCGGCAATTTCGCGCAGGGCAACAACAGGGTTCTTGTCCCGGTCGCGGTCCATGGTCAGCTCGCTGCCGCCCGAAATGTCGCGTGCGCGCTGCGCAGCGAGAAGGACGAGGTCAAACCGGTTGGGAACTTTGTCGACGCAATCTTCGACGGTAACGCGCGCCATGCGGGCACTCCATGCAAATGAGAATTTGTGATGAGCTGTGGCGATTAGGTGCGCATTGGCACAGAGTCAAGAAAATCGCGCGCCTGATGCGTCCGCGCCAACCATCCGCACTCTATTCGTAACCGTAGTCCGAATAGTCCTTCATATTGGGCGAGGTGAATTTGGTGAATTCGGGCTGGAAGTGCAGCGGCACATTGCCGGTCGAACCGTGGCGCTGCTTTGCAATGATCAGCGTCGCGCGGTTTTTGAGCTCTTCATATTTCTCTTCCCAAGTCCGGTATTTCTCGACCGCATCAGCGCTGGAGTTTTCGGTCGGGAAATCGGGCCGGATCGCCTCGTGATAGTAATCCGCACGATAAAGGAACCAGACCATATCCGCATCCTGCTCGATCGAGCCGGATTCGCGCAAATCCGACAGCATTGGGCGTTTATCGTCGCGCTGCTCAACCGCACGGCTGAGCTGTGAAAGCGCGATCACCGGCACCGAAAGCTCTTTCGCCAGCGTTTTAAGGCCTCGGCTAATCTCGGATATTTCATTGACGCGGTTGTCATTGGCGCGCCCTGACCCTTGGAGAAGCTGGAGGTAATCGACGATGATAAGGCCAATATCATGCCGCCGCTTCAATCGCCGTGCGCGCGTGCGCAAAGCTGCAATCGTGAGGCCCGGCGTATCGTCAATATAGAGCGGCAGATCGGCCAGCTTCTGGCTAGCGAAGGACAGGCGCTGGAACTCCTCGCGGCTCATCTTACCAGAGCGCAAGGCCTCTGAACTGATTTCCGCCTGTTCGGCCAGAATACGCGTGGCAAGCTGGTCGGCGCTCATCTCCAGACTGAAGAAGGCGACTGGCGAGCCGTAATTGTGATCGCCGCCATCGGCTTGAAACTTCAGATGTTCCTCGGCGCAATTGAAGGCGATATTGGTCGCGAGCGAGGTTTTGCCCATGCCCGGACGGCCCGCAGCGATGATAAGATCACTTTCGTGAAGGCCGGAGGTTTTGCTGTCGATCGAGGCCAGACCGCTCGTTTTGCCCGACAATCCGCCGCCCGAATTCATCGCGGCTTCGGCCATTTTTATAGCGGTCAGCGCGGCGTCCTTAAAACCCACCGCTTCGCTGCCGGTCGTTGCGCCCTCTGCCACTTTGAACAGATCGGCTTCCGCTTCGGCAATCTTATCCATCGGCGCGACATCTTCGGATGTGTCGAGCGCCCCTTCGACCAAACCGCGGCCAACGCTAACCAGTTCGCGCAGCAAGGCGAGATCATAAATCTGTTCGGCCAATTGTGCAGCAGCCAGCAGGCCCTGACCATCACTGGTCAATTGCGCGAGATAGGTTGTGCCGCCCAGCGCGCTGAGCGCTTCATCGCCTTCGAAATAGGGTTTGAGCGTTACGGGACTTGCGGTGGCATTGCGTTCCACCAGCTTCAAAATCCGTTCGTAAATCCGCTCATGCAGGCTTTCAAAGAAGTGGTCGGGCCGCAGCGGCGTGCGCAATTCCTCTAGCACCCGATTGTCGATCAGTACCGCACCCAGAAAAGCAGCCTCAGCCTCGATATTGGAGGGAAGCTTTTTAGCGGTTGCATTTTCGCCGCCGCTTTCAGCAGCAGCGCGGATCATTACATCGGTATCGGCCATGCGGCTCTAATGCGCAATTGTGTGGAGAAAGAGCAAGGGCGAGAATCGAAAAAATCGCTCTGCTGAGGGCGGAAAACTTTTGCCAGCCTGTGAATAGCGGGGATGGTTTTGTTCAGCGGGCGAATGAACGCTTGATAGGCGGGCCCTGCATCTGCGATTGACCCCTTTGTCATGACCGGCGCGCCACCCTTTGCCAAGGGCGATCACCGAATCGCCAAAATCGATCTCGACGATGAGACGATCCTGTGGCGCAATGCCGATGTCGAGCAGGAACGCCGCGTTGCGATCTTTGATCTGATCGAAGAGAACAGCTTTAAACCCGTGCGCAGCGCGGAGCGCGGGGCGAACGGCCCCTACCATCTCAAGTTGTCTGTCCGCGATGGGCGTTTGATGCTGGCGATTGCTGATAAGGATGATGAGGAGCTGGAAACCTTGCTGCTGGGCCTTGCCCGTTTCCGCCGGCCGATCCGCGAATATTTTGCGATTTGCGACAGCTATTATCAGGCGATCCGCAAGGCGACGCCATCAGAGATTGAAACGATCGATATGGCGCGGCGCGGCATTCACGATGGCGCAGCTGAGCTTTTGATCGAGCGGCTCGATGGCAAGGTTGAAACCGATTTTCTGACAGCGCGGCGGCTTTTTACGCTGATCTGCGTGCTGCATATCAAGGGATAGGGGCAGGCTGTGGCGCGCACTCGCAAACCCCGCAAGAAACGCAGTTGGTGGCTCTATCTGTTGGCGGTGATCGCTTTGGCAGGGATGGTCGCATGGGCGTGGAACTGGTGGGTGATGCGCAGCTTTGCCCCCGACACTTTGCTTTATCCCGAACAAGGCGCGGCAGTGAGCGACCGGCAGGGCGAAGTCTCTTTCCCCGCCGTGCGCGCGATTGGTGGGCAATTCGTCTATCTCCACGCTTCACAAGGGGCTGAAGGGCAGGATTCGCGCTTCGGCAGCTCGATGCGTTCAGCGCAGCAGGCAGGGCTGAAAGTCGGCGCGATCCACACTTTCGACCCGTGCATTCAGGCTGATGGCCAATCCGCCAATTTCGTCACCATGGTCCCGCGCGAGGGAGAATTGCTGCCGCCAGCGATTGCGCTGGAAGAGACGGCCGATGATTGCCCCGAACGGGTCAGCGATGCGGCGGTGGAAAGCGAGTTGATGACCTTCATCAATCAAGTCGAGATGCACACGGGCAAGCCGGCGATCTTGAAGGTGTCAGAACGGTTTGAGCGCACGTATCGGATTTCGGCCCAGCTCGAACGCGGCTTGTGGCTCACCCGTGACCGCGCGCAGCCAAGCTATGCCGGGCGGCCCTGGCTTTTGTGGAGCGCGAATGACGGACTGGTGACAGAGGCTAGTGATGAGCCGTTGGAATGGGTAGTGGTGCAGCCATGAGCGATGACGCATTGATATCCGCCGCGCGCGAGGCAGCCTTGCAATCCTATTCGCCCTATTCGAATTATGCGGTGGGCGCAGCATTGCGCTTTGCTGATGGTTCGATTGTGACCGGCACCAATGTCGAAAATGCCAGCTATGGCCTGGCTTTGTGTGCAGAGACTGTCGCGGTCGCCAAGGCGATGGGCGATGGCATACGCGGCGGGCTACAGGCGGTGGCTGTCGTCGGGCCTGAGGGTCAGGGCACACCACCTATCACACCGTGCGGACGCTGCCGCCAAGTGCTCAACGAGCTGGCGGCTTTGGGCGGGACGGACCCGATTGTGCTATGCGTTGGCGCGGATGAAGTGCGGCGGGTGCTGCTGTCAGAATTGCTCCCGCACGCCTTCGGACCCGATCATCTGGGCGCTTAAAGAATGCCCTTCAAAATACTGCCCACATCGCCAACCGGGTTTTTGCGGAACGCGGTTTCTTCCTTGCCCATATAGCTGAAAATGCCGTCGAGCCCCTGATCGGTAACCGATTTGTTGATCCCTTCACGGCTGAGGCCAGCAGCGCGAATGAAGGAATGCTTCTGCGCCAAAGCGTCAAACTGGTTGTAAACACCCAGATCGCCCAGCGCCGTATCGACCAGCGGCTGCAATTTGCCATGCAGCGTATCGTTGGAGGATGTGCGCAGATATTGGGTGCCGCCATCTGATTGCTTCACAATGCCGGGCACGTCATTGAAGGAAAGCCCGTTGATCGCATCGCGGAAGATCGGTTTTGCCTCGCCCGATGCGACGCCTGCTGCATCGTTGATCGAGCGGGTGACATTGTCGAGAACGCCCAGCTTGGATGCGCCGCGCAGGACCGAGCCGAGCAGACCCCCGCCGCTACCGCCCAGATTGCCAACAATCGGCAGACCGATGCGGACATCCTCATCACCATAAAACGCGCCGGGAACCGCCAGCTTGTCGAGCGCGCTATCCGAAGCCTTGCCCAAAATGCTGCCCAGACCCAAGCCGCCCAATTGCGCATGTGCGACTGATCCCAACGGAAGGATGGCAGCGCTGGCTGCGATCCCGCCGAGAATTGCGCGGCGATTGAATTGTGATGATGTGGTCATTTTGCTTGCCTCCCGTTGAACTGTTCACACAGTCTATAGCACAGATCAGGCACGCTGGCTGAACGCACGGCACAAATTTGTAAAACCTGATTGCGTGCGGGGGCTTAGGGCTTGGGCGTCTAGCGCGTTTCGAGCCATTCGAGCAGCGCAGCAAGGCAATCACGGCCCAGCAGCTTGCAGCGTTCGGGCGACCACCCCTGCTCTGGCTCGGGCGCGTCGACCAGATCCTTGTAAGGCATCTCCAGCGTCATGGCGCAGGCTCCGAAGCGCTCGGCGACTTGATTGGTGCTCATCGAAAGATTGCCTTTGCCGCGCGGCGCTTTGGGATAACCAAGCCGGGTCTGGAAATCGGGCGTGCGGCGGTCGAGGATCGACTGGTAGCGGTAATATTCATTGCCCTGATCGTCGGTCCAGCTGGGAATGCCTTCGAATCCGGCGAGGAAAACCGCCGGTATCGCCTCGTCCCCATGCACATCGATTGCGAAGTCAACGCCGGTCTCATCCATCTTGTTGCGGATCGCGAGCACTTCGGGCGATTTTTCCGGCGTTGGCTCGTGCCATTCGCGGTTGAGATTGGTGCCGACCCCATTGGTGCGCAAATGCCCGCGCGCCGATCCATCGGGATTGCAATTGGGTACGATGTGAAAGCGGCAGCGGCTGCGCAAGGCGCGCGCCACCGGATCGCTGGGATCGGTGAGGCATTCCAGCGCCCCTTCCATCCACCATTCCGCCTGCGTTTCGCCGGGATGCTGGCGGGCATAGAGCCAGACTTGGCTCTCGCCTTCGCCCAATTGCAGCAGGTCGAGCGGCTGCCCATCAAGCGTATCAGTGAGCTTGGTCAGGCTGACCCCTTCGCTGGCCGCCGCTTCTGCCACCAGATCGTGGTGCCGCTCCATCGAATAGGGCGCGAAGTATGCGAAATAGGCAATGTTGGAGGCAGGCGTATAGCGGATTGTCAGCGTGCCATTATCTTCGCCAGCGTCATAGGAGCTGTCAGCCCGCGCCCAGAACTCGCGATCTTCTGATACGCAGGCATTATAGTCTGGCCAGCCGCCGGGAAAGGCGCTGTTCGACAATCCGGTGATTTTGAGTGTCAGCTCCTCGCCCGCTTGTCCCGTCACGCGGAAGTGAAACCATTGCGCGAATTCGGACATGTGATCGGTGACAATCGCAAGTTTTGCGCTGGCCCCGCTTGTTTCCAAAACGTCGATATTGCCGCTGTCAAAACCAGCGTCGATGCGGATAGCTGTCACCAATTGTCCCTTATTCGTTCACGTCAACTTCGATAGTCTCGCCATTGCCACCGGGAAACTCGGCAAACAAGGCACCTGCGATAATTGGCGCATTGGTAGTCGGGGCGACAAGCTCGCTTTCCTTGGCCACATCCCAGCTTGCGCGCCCTTCCCAAACGGTCGCGCCTGAGGCTGCGTTTTTGAGCATGACGGCAAGGCCGGTGCCCACGCGCTCGCGGCTTTTGTTGCCACCCAAATTGATCCCGATGCCAAGTCCTACGCCCGAGCCATAAGAGCCCGCTGATCCGCCAACACCCACGCTGACCGGATTGCGCTTGGGCAAATCCTGCCCAATGGCAAAACGTTCCATGCTGACTTGCGCGGTGTAGGCCGCTTCACTGCGGGGCGCTTCGACATAGCCAAGCTCGGCCAATTCTTGCGCAACCGCGCGTTTGTAGGCGGTCAGTTCCAGATTGCTGATCTCAGTCCCTGGCGCATTTTCGACAAAGACGGTGCGCTGCGTGGCGGCGCTCAACCCCGCGGCATCGTGGAAGCGTATGACTTCGACCGCGCTGGGCGGGGCAATCGTGGCGCAGCCTGCGATCAATGTGGCGGCCCCCATTGCGAGCATAATGCGTGCAGAATTTTTCATCATCAAATCCTCTGTAGGGCTGTTGGCTGAACATACACTGGCACAGGTCGCTGGCCAAATGTGCAAAATCAGGTGAAGCGCCGCGCGGCTTGCAGCCTCGATTTTAACTTTCGGTTAACCCTGCTTGGCTACGCCTCCGCCCATGGAAAAGAAACAGCGACCCAACGTCCTTGTCACCGGCGGTGCAGGCTATATCGGCAGCCATGCTGTCCTTGCTCTACGCGATGCAGGATGGAACGTGGCAGTGATCGACAATCTCACCACCGGATTTCGCTTTGCTGTGCCCGATGATGTGCCTTTTTACGAAGGGGATGTTGAGGATGCTGCGCTGCTTGGACGGATTTTTGCCGAGCAGGATACCGGTGCGATCATGCATTTCGCAGGCTCGATCGTGGTGCCGGAAAGCGTTGAGGATCCGCTGAAGTATTATCACAACAACACAGCCAAAAGCCGCGCTTTGATTGATACGGCGGTAAATTCCGGCGTGCCGCATTTCATCTTCTCGTCAACCGCTGCGACTTATGGCGTTCCCGAAGTTGCCGCTGTGTCAGAAGAAACCCCGCAATTGCCGATCAACCCTTATGGCTGGTCAAAACTGATGACCGAGCAGATGCTGGGCGATGTTGCTGCAGCGCATGATCTCAACTTTGGTGTTTTGCGCTATTTCAATGTTGCCGGCGCTGATCCTCAGGCGCGCAGCGGTCAGTCGACGGCTGGCGCAACCCACTTAATCAAGGTCGCAATCGAAGCCGCGCTTGGCATGCGCGACCATGTCGGCGTCTACGGAACCGATTTCGATACGCCCGATGGCACTGGCGTGCGTGACTATATCCATGTCAGCGATCTGGCCGCAGCCCATGTGCTGACGTTGCAAGCTCTGGTTGAGCAACCCGAACGCTCGCTGACGATGAATTGCGGTTATGGTCGCGGCTTCTCTGTCCTCGAAGTCCTCGATGCGGTTGACCGCGTAACCAATTTGCAGATCGAACGCCGGATGGAAGACCGCCGTGCTGGCGATCCAGCCTCGCTCATTTCCAACCCTGCGCGCATCCATGATACGCTGCCTTGGGTGCCTGCCTTTCAGTCGCTTGATCTGATAATCGAGCATGCGCTCAACTGGGAGCGGAAACTGAGCGAATATAGACGGGCTGCTTGACCTTTTCTCTGCGTAGAGCTAGGCGCGCGCTTCAAGTTTCTTGAGGGCGCTGAGAGATTCACAAGATTTCCGGCGCTTTTCATTTGCCAAGCTACCGAAAGACACACGATGAAAATCCGCAACAGCCTTAAGTCGCTGAAGAACCGTCACCGTGACTGCCGCGTCATTCGCCGCCGTGGTCGCACCTATGTGATCAACAAAACGAATCGCCGCTTCAAAGCCCGTCAGGGATAATTGATGCGATTTGCGGAGCTGACCCACTGTTGGTCGCTCCCTAGCGAAACGGCTCGCCTCCATAGCGGAGAGCGGGCCGTTTGCATTTGAGGCCGGAGTTTGAAAGGGCGGGTTTGCATGAGCGCGCAGGTTAAAGCGGTGGTGTTCGATGTGGGGCGGGTGATCGTCCAGTGGGATTTGCGGCACCTGTTCGCCAAGCTGATTGCCGACAAGCAAGAGCTGGAGTGGTTCTGCCAAAACGTCGTCACCGAACAATGGCATTTCCAGCATGATGCGGGCCGCCCGCTCGACGACATGGTGCCAGAGCGAATCGCTGAATTTCCAGAGCATGCGGAATTGATTCACGCCTATCGCAGCCGCTTTTTGGAGACGATACCTGGCCCTGTTCCGGGCACTCTAGATCTGATTGAGCAATTGGCCGCGAACCAAATCCCGCTCTTTGGCATCACCAATTTTGGCGCCGAGTTTTGGTATCAGTTTCGCCCGACCATGCCGATTTTCGATTCGTTTGAGGATATTGTTGTTTCCGGCCGCGAGAAATTGGCAAAGCCGGATCCGGCGATTTTCAAACTGGCGCAAAGCCGTTTTGATTTTCCAGCTTCCGCGATGCTTTTCATTGATGACAATTTGGCCAATATCGAAGCGGCGAAAAGACTGGGTTGGCAGACCCATCATTTTGACGACTCTGACGGTCTCGCGCAGACCTTGAAAGAACAAGGGCTTATCTCAGCCTAAAGCGCGTGATCTCGCGCCATCTATGGGTTATCTCGACTTATCTCCGAAGAAAAAAGGACCCCCGAAAACTCGCTTGGGGAAGGGAGTTTCCAGAGGTCCTAA
>CALLIO010000232.1 GCA_938009055.1 uncultured Altererythrobacter sp. | reverse complement strand
ATCTTGCGCCAAGAACCTTGGTTCTTCCTCACTAATTGGCCCCAAGAACCTTGGCTCTTTGTAGTTGGCTTGGTGGCGGAGCACGGGCCACGACCAGTGGCCCGCAAGGCCGACCGGCCGCCCGCAGGCCCGATAGGGCCGAGGAGATCGCAGCACGGAGGTGCTGCGCAAAACAAAAACTCAAGATGGTTTCTCTTGGCTCCACCCCAACCGCATCGCACCCAGCCGCTTGGCGCTTCCTCGCTAATCCGAACCCAGAAACGAGAGGCGCTGTGCGGAAGGCTTCGGCACGTGCGGGAACGTTTTGAGTTGTTTGTTTAGACCCTCAAACGGCGGGCGGGACACCTCCGTGTCCCTTGCCTTACGCGCCATAAGGCGCGGCGGCCGGTCGGCCTTGCGGCTCGCTAGTCGCTCGCCGGACTGGCTCTGTGCCATCTATCTTGCGCCAAGAACCTTGGTTCTTCCTCACTAATTGGCCCCAAGAACCTTGGCTCTCCGCAATTGGCTTGGTCGAGTTCGGTTGCGAAGCAACCGCAAGGGGCAACGCCCCGCCCGCAGTGATGCGCCTGAAAGGCGCGTGAGCGAGGATAGCCAAGGCTGCGGACGCAGCCGCTGGCGCTTGAAGCAAAACAAAGACTCAAGACGGTTTCTCTTGGCTCCACCTCATCCGTATCGCGCCCTAAAACCTCAAACCCATTTCCTACACTCTCCAATTCCCCTTAAGCCCCATCCGTCATGGGACATGCGACCCCACATCTGACACCCCCTCCCATCATCGCCAATTTTTCCGGGCGAGGCCCTTCATCCGGCCTCATCCAGCGGAGATATTGCGTATTTCTCCCGTTAAGGCCTTGCGGCTGTGTTTCATCAACTTGCATATCGCGCAACTGGCGGCGGGCGCGCTCTTGCCATGGCCCCGCACGCCCCGCTAACCTTGCCAAACGGCGCGCTGGATTGTGCGTATCAGGAGAACACATCATGCAGTTTCGCAGCCTCATCATGGCACCGGCAAGCCTCGTCCTTCTCACCGCATGCGATGGCGGGATTGGCCATGAACAGGTGGCGGCCGAGTTCGAGAAGTCGTGCCTTGCCGAATTCGGGAAGCAGGGCGGGCCAGCGCATCTGACCGAGCCGTTTTGTGAATGCTCGACCAACAAGGTGAAGGAGCAGAAGCTGGGCGCGATGGATATGTTCGATACGGAAAAGATGGAGGCAATCGGCGAGGAATGCATGCTCGGTCTGCTCGAGGAGCAGGATGCGATTGTGCCGGATGAGGGGCCTGAAAAGCCCTAGCGCACCCCTAGCGCACTATGTCCATCTTCACGCGCGCGTGGCCGGAGCTGATCATGCCGAGTTTTTGCGCTGCGCCGCGTGACAGGTCGATATGGCGCCCTTTGATAAAGGGGCCGCGATCATTGATCCGGACCACGACTGAGCGTCCATTGCGCGGATAAGTGACGCGCACTTTTGTGCCGAATTTCAAAGTCTTATGGGCGGCGGTCATCGCGTTCATATTGAAGCGTTCGCCATTCGCCGTCAGCCTGCCGTGGAAGCGTTTGCCGTAAAAAGATGCGACCCCTGTGCCGAGCGAGCGGATCACCGAACCGCCAGTGGGTGCGGTTTCGGCCTTGGGCTTGGGTTTGGGCGGGATTTCGCGCTTGGGCTTGAAGCTGCCGAGATCGACCGCGCCGCTATCAGGAACCGAGCGAGCGGTGGCTGGACCCAGATCGGCGAAAGCTCCGTCAAAGCCTTGGCCTTGCTGCGCGTTTGCAGGCGCAAGCCCAGGCAACATGGCGAGCGACATAGCTCCTGCTGCCAGCAAGGTGGCGCGCGCTGTGCAAGTGATATTTGTCTGCCCCATAGTCCTTTGATTTTAGAGGATCGGGACAGGGCTGGGCAATTGGCAAGAGGGCAATCAGCCCGCAAAAACAACGGCCTGTCCTGCGCTGAAAGGGCAATCGCGGAGAATCGCGCCTGAGGCAGAGCAGCGCTTCAGGCGCCGATTCGGTCCGCGGCGTGAAAGACAAGGATAGGTTTGGAAGAATGGATTTTTTGGACGATTTTTCGAAAGCGCAAAAGCAAATGGGGCCGGCATTTCTGCCGACCCCACTCTTACCTGCGCGTGGCCGCTTGTCCCTTTTGAGATGTTTGGCGAACCATCTATCCCAATCGTTTCTAGCGGACTTGGCCTCTGGCGTACTCCCTTTTCAAGCTTGCGCTTGTCCTGTTCGCTCACCAGCGCTCGCGCCGGCATCCGGTTACGTCATCCAGCGGTTCGTCTCGTCCAGACCGAAGTCCTTTCGTTTCGCACCAGCCTTCCGGCGACACCGAGGTCCAATATCCTTCGCGATTTTTCCGCTCTTCCCATCCAGTTTTCGCCGAAGCGTCTTCCAAATGTTCCGATTGGTTCAATCAGACACTGCACCTATCCGGTAGATCAGCGATCGCGTTCTTTTCAAACAACCGACCCGCTTCCAGTTTGCACCTTCCACTGATCTGGTCTCAAAGACCGCGCGGACAATCACTACCGCGTCGAAGTTTCAAGAAAAGTTTCAAATATTCAATTCGTTAGAACCAAATTTTTGAAGTCTTTTCTCTCCCTTTCGATGATTAAAAGATGCGCCCGGAAAGTGATTCGGGCAAGCTTTGCAAGGGTCACTTATCCACTTTTCCCAATCTTGCTTGTGGACGCGAGTGGATAACTCAACAGCTTATCGCACAGTCTCCAAAAGGCTGCCTATCAGACCTAGCGACGCCCCCGTTTGGCAAGCAATCGCAGCCGCAAAGCGTTGAGTTTGATGAAGCCGGCGGCATCCTGCTGATCATATGCGCCTGCATCATCTTCAAATGTCACCACATCTTCAGAATAGAGATTGAAGTTCACATCCGCGCGCCGCCCCACAACCTGTGCCTGACCCTTGTAGAGCTTCAAACGCACATCGCCGGTTACGCCTTGTTGGCTGTGGTCAATCGCTGCCTGCAGCATCTCGCGTTCGGGCGCGAACCAGAAACCATTGTAGATCATCTCGGCATATTTGGGCATCAGCTCGTCTTTGAGGTGAGCAGCCCCGCGATCCAAAGTCAGCTGTTCGATACCGCGATGAGCGCGCGCGTAAATCTCGCCGCCCGGTGTCTCGTACATGCCGCGTGATTTCATTCCCACGAAGCGGTTCTCGACCAGATCAAGCCGCCCGATCCCGTGCTTATGGCCCAGATCGTTGAGGGCGGTGAGCAAGGTGGCTGGCGACATTGCCTCGCCATTCAAGGCAACGCCATCGCCATTCTCAAATGCAATCTCGATATATTCGCCGCTCTCCGGCGCTTCCTCGGGATGGTCGGTGCGTGAATAGACATAGTCGGGCGTTTCGACCCACGGATCCTCCAGTACTTTGCCTTCCGATGAAGTGTGGAGCAGGTTTGCATCGGTTGAGAAGGGGCTCTCGCCGCGCTTATCCTTCGGCACGTCAATCTGATGCGCCTCTGCCCAAGCGATCAGCGCAGTGCGCGAAGTCAAATCCCATTCGCGCCATGGAGCGATCACTTCAATATCGGGATTGAGCGCATAGGCGGAAAGCTCGAACCGGACTTGATCATTGCCTTTACCCGTCGCGCCATGCGCAATCGCATCAGCGCCGGTTTCAGCGGCAATTTCGACCAGACGCTTTGAGATCAATGGGCGTGCAATAGAGGTGCCGAGCAGATAGTCGCCTTCATAGCGCGCATTGGCCCGCATCATCGGGAAGACGAAATCGCGCACAAATTCCTCGCGCAAATCTTCGATAAAGATGTGCTCGTCGGGAATGCCCATCGCGCGCGCTTTGGTGCGGGCAGGCTCGATTTCCTCGCCCTGGCCCAGATCGGCGGTGAAGGTCACGACCTCTAGCCCGCGCTCAACCTCGAGCCATTTAGCGATCACAGACGTATCGAGACCACCGGAATAGGCGAGGACAACTTTCTTGATATCAGGCATTTCTTCAGCAGCTCCAACAAGCCATTTTCAGCTTTGACCGCGCGGCTAACAGGGATGCGAGCATGGGGCAACACAGCTCTGCAATTCGATTGCTTTACTTGTAACAAGTCTGGCTAGGCCCAATATTGCGGCAGAGCAGCGGTGAGAGGATGCAACAATGTCGCTATGGACTAAGGCGCGCGAAATGGCTGAGCTTGCTCCGCCCGAGCGCAACCGCTGGGTCGATTTTCTGCGTGCGGTGTCGATCCTCGCCGTGGTTTTTGGCCATTGGCTGATGGCTGGCCTCTACGTCGATAGCGCCGGAGCGCTGCAACGCGGCGATTTGCTTGAAACGGCGCAGTGGACGCATTGGCTGACATGGGCGTTTCAGGTGATGCCGGTGTTCTTTCTTGTCGGCGGCTATTCCAATTCGGTCAGTTGGGAGGGCACTT
This sequence comes from uncultured Altererythrobacter sp., assembly GCA_938009055.1. Taxonomy (GTDB): domain Bacteria; phylum Pseudomonadota; class Alphaproteobacteria; order Sphingomonadales; family Sphingomonadaceae; genus Erythrobacter. The sequence continues at coordinate 5,991 of CALLIO010000232.1, read as the reverse complement.
TACGCAAGGCGAAACCGGGGCAGAAGGGCGTTTATCGCGATTGGCTTGCTTCCCGTGTTCAGCGCCTGATCGCGCCGACATTTCCGGTTTTGCTTGTTTGGGCGGTGATCGCTGTGGTCTTGACCCAAGTGGGTTTTGACCGTGCGCAGATCCGCATGGCAACAGAAGCTGCGCTGATCCCAGTATGGTTCCTCGCCGTCTATTTGCTGGTGACGGCCTGCACGCCGCTGGCGATGAAAGCGTGGAAGCGGTTCGGCTGGCTGAGCTTTGCCTTATATATCCCGATCACCGCGCTGGTCGACTGGCTGCGGTTTGCGCACGATGTGCCTTATATCAGCTTCACCAATTTCCTATGGGTGTTCCTTGCCATTCATCAGCTGGGCTTTGCTTGGCGCGAGGGTAAGTTTGAAAGCCGCCCCTTTGCATTGGGATGGTTCGTGGCCGCATTGGGCGTACTGATCGCAGTGACAGTTTACGGCTTTTATCCGGTTTCGATGGTTTCTGCGCCTGACGGGTTCTCAAACTCATTGCCGCCAACCTTTGCACTCTTGGCGCTAGGCGCAGTGCAAGTGGGGCTGGTGCTGGCATTGGAGCCGGCTGGGCGGCGGATGCTTGATAAAATCGGCATTTGGACCGCGACAGTGCTGATGAACGGCATGATTATGACGGTGTTTCTATGGCACCTCACCGCCTTTGTATTGGTGATGACCTTAGTCTGGATTGCGCTGGGCGGGATCGGTCTTGATAGCGTTCCGGGAACGAGTGAGTGGTGGACCTCGCGTCCGCTATGGCTCGGCATATATATCGCTGCGCTGCTGCCCTTTATCGCGATCTTCGCAAAGTATGAGCGCTCTTTCGGGCCGATCCGTGGCGGGCGCACCGTGCCAGCTGCGCGCGTGGTCGCTGGGGTTGTGCTCATTTGCATCGGACTTGGCTGCACGGCGGGCATTACGATCGCCAGCCCTGAAGGTATCACCGGCCTGCGGATTTGGGTGGTCGCTTTGCCCTTTGTGGGCGCGTCATTGCTGGGCTTTGGCCCGCTCTACAAATTGGTCGCTGGCACCAAGAGCGGATAGAAGCCGTAGCTAAGGGTTCAGCGCTGATACAGTTGGCAAGGCGCTAGGTGGCTCAAGGGTCGACGCGGTTTTGCCAGTTTTGCTGGCGGGTAGGGGTGTGACCATGGTGGATTTTCCGAAACGCGCAATTGCGATCCTTTGCGGGGCTGTTTTGGCAGCCGGCGCAATGATCCTTGCTCCCTTGGGCACCACACATAGCAGCGCGAGCGCGCGTTCAATGGCGGCCGTCAATGCGATGCTGCAATCCTCAAGCGGGGTGGATTGTCACAATCAGCGTACCTTCTGCATGGCCGATTATTCGAAATGCAAGAGCGCCCAGCGCGAGCGGATCAATTGGCGCAATGATTGCCGCGCGAATTATGACCGCGCATTTAACGCATGCATATCTAAGCTTCCGGGATTGCGCGGGCACAATGGTATCGTCCCGCCTAAGGTGCGCGAGAATTATTACAACCAGCGCTGCGGGCACACGCGCAATGGCTCTGGGCGGTGCGAGATCGAGATCACGTCTTGCCCCGCCACCAACTATTGCAACCAGCAATACGGGCAATGCGTGCGAAGCATGAACGCGCCAGCGCCATATGAGGAGCCCGAGCTTGCTCCGCCGTCTAGGTATCGCGCACCGGAGCCTTCGCCGGACACTACCAGGCCAGTCTCTCCACCGGCGCAGCCCGACACGCGTTACCGCGTCTATGTGAAGAATGGATGCCGTAAATATATCGAGATCGCATATTTCTATGAAGAAAGCCCCGGGCAATGGGCCAAGAGCGGCTGGCGTGGGTTCCAACCCGGGCGCGTCGGGGAATTAAAAAGCCCGATCATGACGCGGCGCTTGGGGCTCTTCTCATCATTAGGTTTTCCGGAGCAAAGGTATCGGCGCGGCTTCAATGAGAAAAAGAGCGTAATTGATCGCGACTTTCTGGTGCCGATCAACGAGCAATTGCGGGGCAAGGGCGCGCGCACCGTGCCGTTCGATATGCTGGAATGGGCCAGTGACATCTCAAAGCCTGTGATTGTCATTGAAAACTGTGACCAATACGAGGCGGGCGCTAGGATCAAGCGTGCTCAAAAGTCCAACGCCGCTGAGGAGCCGAAGCCCGTATTGCTGCGGGTTACTCCAAGTCCAGAGCCCGAACCCGCGCAGCCTCGAATGATGGCGGTTGAGGAACCTCCCGCGTCTGCGCGCGAGCCGATACAGCCAGCGGCATGTCAGAAGATCGACCGAACGGCGATGTCACCTGAGGCTATCGACCGCTACGAGAGCTTGGCAGCCCGGGGCTTCATCAAACTGTGCGAGGTTGACTAGCTGCGCTTTTGCGCTGGCGCGTTCATCAGGCGCGCTTCCTCTGCTGCGATATAGTCCCGCGTCAGCGGCAGAGCGCGGCGATTGCGCGTGAATTGGATCTGGTAATTGCCCATGCCGCCGCTTTCGAAAGCCGCTGTCGCGCCCGAGAGATAGAACGTCCACATGCGGTAAAAACGCTCGTCAAACATGGCGATGATCGCGTTCTTATTCGCTTCGCAGCGCGCATACCATTCGCGTAAAGTCTTGGCATAGTGCAGCCGCAAGGTCTCGATATCGGCGTGGATCAGGCGCGATTTCTCGCTCGCGGACAAAGTCTCTGACAGGGCGGGGATATAGCCGCCAGGAAAGATATATTTGCTGGTGAAGGCGTCAGTAACGCCTGGTCCGCCAAAGCGCCCGATTGTGTGGAGCAGCATCACCCCATCATCGCTCAGCAGATTGGCGCAGGCGCGGAAGAAGGTTTCAAACTGCGGCCTGCCAACATGTTCGAACATGCCAACCGAAACGATCCGGTCGAACGTCGCGCCGGTGCTTGCAAGATCGCGGTAGTCCACCAGTTGGAAAGTGACGCGGTCAGCCACTCCCGCGGCTTCTGTGCGTTCCTTGGCCAGTGCGAGTTGTTCCTCAGAAAGTGTGATGCCCATCACATTTACGTTGAAATGCCGCGCGAGATAGATCGCCATCCCGCCCCAGCCACAGCCAATGTCGAGCACTGTCTGCCCATCTTCGAGCGCCAACTTTGCAGCGATATGCGCAAGCTTTGCCTCTTGGGCCTGTTCCAACGTCTCCACGCCATCGGCCCAATAGGCACAGCTATATTGCATGTGATCGGGGTCGAGCATGAGATTGTACAGCTCATTTCCGATGTCATAATGATGCGCGACATTGCGTTTGGAAGAGGCAGCCTCGTTGAAAGAAGCGCGCAGGAATTTTGCCCGCGCTTTGAGTTTCGCGAGCGGTGAGGGGCCTCTCAGCTCGCCGCCTCGCTCCCACGGCTTGTTCGCGCGCAGCAGTTGGACCAGCTCCATCACATCGCCTTGTTCGATGATGATGCGCCCATCCATATAGGCCTCGCCTGCTCCCAATCGCGGGTTAAGCAGAATATCGCGCGCCACTTTCCTATCGGCGAGGCGAATGGAGACCGTTGGAAAGCCCGTTGCCGGCTCGCCAAGCACATGCTGCTCGCCGCCGGGCATGGTGATCTGCAAGCGGCCCTGCTTGATGACAGAACCCAGAAACGTATCGATTAGCGCATTGCCCATACCATCCGCCTCAGCTGGCTTTCATTGTATCACACAATGCTATTCGCGCCAGTGATGGGATGGTTACGGGTGAAGCCTTCCGCGCTTACTCCGCCGCTTCACGCTCATCAAAGCGCCAGCTGGGTATCTCGCCAATGCTGCGCAAACGCTCGCTTTCGTGATGGATATATTCGCGTGTCATCGGAATGGCGCTGCGGTCTTTCACATATTGGATCTGCCAATTGACCATCGTGCCATTGCGGAAGCTTTGCTCTGCCCCGGCGAGATAGAACAGCCACATTCGGTAGAAGACCTCATCATACATTTCCGTGATCTCTTCGCGGTGCATAACGGTGCGCTTGTACCATTCTTCCAGCGTGTGCGAATAATGGAAACGCATCGCCTCCACATCCATCACTTGCCAGCCAAACCGCTCTGATTGCGTCACCAATTCGGACAGGGCAGGGATATAGCCGCCGGGGAAGATGTATTTGCGGGTCCAGGCATCGGTAAAGCCGGGCGGGCCAGCGCGCCCGCAGCAATGCGAGATCATGACGCCATCGGGTTTTAGCAGCCGGTTGGTATGCTCAAAGAATTGCGGATAGTGAATCGTGCCAACATGTTCGAGCAGGCCGACCGAGGAGATGCGGTCAAATTGCCCTTCAACATCGCGGTAATCGCACAGCTCGAACTTGACCTTGTCCGATACGCCCAATGCTTCCGCGCGTTCATTGGAAAATGCAATCTGATCAGGTGCGAGAGCAACACCGAGTACTTCTACATCGTACATTTTGTTGAGATAAAGCGCGAAGCCGCCCCATCCGCAGCCAATGTCGAGCACCTTCATGCCGGGCTTCAGATGCATCTTGGCGGCAAGATGCGCCTTCTTGTCCATCTGCGCCTGCTCAAGTGAGGTCTGGGTTGGATCATCCTCGCGATAGTAAGCCATAGTGTATTGGCGATCTTCATCGAGAAAGCGCTCATACAGCTCGCGGGTTAGGTTATAGGTATGCTCGGCATTGGCGCGGGCACTGGTGCGCAGATTGATCCCGTCGAGCTTGGCTTTGGTTTTTTGAACAAGCCGCGCAAAGGCACCTTGCGACTGGATCGCGCTGTCGCCGATTTTCGCGGTATTGCGGGTGACGAAGAGGATCATATCGCGCAGATCATGCGGTTCTTCGATCACTAGCCAGCCCCACATAAACGCTTCGCCAGCACCCATTTGCGGGTAACGCGCGATGTGATTGGCGGCTTTTTTATGGGTCAAGCGAATGCAAATCGGCGTGTCGCCCGACACCGCCTCGCCATAGGAATATTCCTTGCCATCATGATCGGTCACTTTGAGCTGACCTTCTTTGATCACCTTTGCCAAGAATTTATCGAGCAGCCACATCTTTCAAAATTTCCCCAATTTGACCCTGTGCTTGCTAGAGTGATGGTCTAGGCTGGGTGTGTCAATTGAGGAGTGCACAATAATGGCTGCGAAAAACAAGAACTCGGCAGTGACTGTTCCCACGAACAAGGAAGTGGCAGATTTTATCGCTGCGGTTGAACCGGCTTCCAAGCGCGAGGACGCAAAAGTGCTCGACGCTCTGTTCCGCAAGGTCACGGGCGAGGAGCCCAAAATGTGGGGGCCGACGATCATTGGCTATGGCTCTTATGACTACACCTATGACAGCGGCCATTCGGGAACCTCGTCACGGTCAGGATTTAGCCCGCGCAAAGCCAAGCATTCGATCTATCTGATGGGATGCTATTGCGATGAGGAGACCGAGAAGCGCACGGCCCGGCAGCTAACGCGGCTGGGCAAGCACTCGCGCGGCAAGAGCTGCCTCTACATCAACAAGCTTGTCGATGTGGATTTGGAGGTGCTCGAAGAGATGATCGCTGACAATTGGGCGACAATGAACCGGGTTTATCCCGGCTAGATACCAGCATACCATTGGTAATCGGCGCGGTCTTCCCAATAGCCGCCTTTGCCGCCGGCAATATCATCAAACGATGCCACAGCTTCGATCGCGGTGAGATATTTGGGGTGTTTGTAGCCCAATTGCCGCTCGATCCGCATTCTGAGCGGCGCGCCGTTCTTTTGCGGAATATCCTCACCGTTCAAGAGATGCCCGATGATCGTCTGCGGGTGATAGGCATCCACCATGTCGATACTCTCGTAATAATCGCCGCCAGACAGAGTATCCGCGCAGCGAAAGACGATAAAATTCGCGCCTTCTTGAACCTTGGCCGCATCGAGCACATGGCTCAGCTGTGGTCCGGTCCATTCGCCAATCGCGCTCCACCCTTCCACGCAGTCATGCCGCGTGATCTGGGTGCGCTGCGGCATGGCGCGCAAGTCGTCGAGCGAGAGCGACAT
>CALLIO010000231.1 GCA_938009055.1 uncultured Altererythrobacter sp. | reverse complement strand
ATCGCCCGATGCGCTGCTGGCGCTGATCAAACTCTATGGCGCGGATCCGCGCAGCGATAAGGTCGACCTTGGCGTTGGCGTCTACCGCACGGGGCAGGGCGATACGCCCGTCTTTGCTGCGATGAAGCGCGCTGAGCAGGTTCTTGTCGATACGCAGGATACCAAGGCCTATCTTGGACCAGAAGGGGATATGGGCTTCGTCACTGCGCTGATGCCGCATATCTTTGGCGGCGATCCTTCACGCAGCGGGCGGATTACCGGAATGCAGACACCGGGCGGCACGGGCGCTGTGCGCTTGGCGGTCGCGCTGGCGCAAAAGGCTGGCGTCACAAAGCTGCATATCGGCACGCCGAGCTGGCCCAACCATGCACAGATCCTGGGCGATATTGCGCTCGATATGGCACCGTTCGCTCACTCCAATGCCGATGGCAGCGCCAATGCGGATGTGGTGCTCGACCTGATCAAGAATGCCGCTGCGGGTGAGGCTGTTTTGCTCCACGCGTCCTGCCACAATCCAACCGGCATTGATTACAGCAATGAGCAGTGGGACGCGATTGCAGCCGCGCTGGCCGACAGCGCCTGCTTCCCGATTATCGATTGCGCTTATCAGGGGCTGGGCGATGGCATGGAAGAGGATGCCTATGGCCTGCGCAAGGTGATCGACACCGTGCCAGAGGCTTTTGTGGCCTATAGCTGCGATAAAAATTTCGGCGTTTATCGCGACCGTGTTGGCGCATTCTATGCGATGACCAAGACTTCAGACGAGCTGGACGCGGTCTTCTCCAACGCCAATGCTTTGGCGCGGGCCAGCTGGTCGATGCCGCCTGATCATGGCGGTGCGGCGGTGCGGATCATTCTGCGCGATGCTGAGCTGACGGGCGTTTGGCTCGACGAGCTGACCCAGATGCGCCAGCGTATGCGCCAAGTGCGCGCGCAGCTTGCCAAGGCGGGAACCGTGGGCAGTGTCGATCTGACGCCGCTTGGCAGCCAGAACGGCCTCTTCGCGATATTGCCGGTGAGCAAGGAACAAGTTGTCCAACTGCGCGAAGATCACGCGATCTATATGGCGGGGTCTGGCCGGATCAATATTGCCGGCCTGCATATGGGCAATATCGACAAATTTGTCTCTGCCTTGGCCGAAGTGACCGGCTAACGGCGCGCTATGGACCGTCAGCCGACCTTGGAAAACGAGCGGCTGTTATTGCGGCCTCTTACTCCCGGTGATTGGGAGGGGCTGTTCGCTGTCGCCAGTGATCCGGCGGTGTGGGAGCAGCATCCCATGCACGACCGCTGGCGGGAAGATGTGTTTGCCGACTTCTTCGCAGATGCTCTGGCAAAGGGCGGGGCGCTTGCAATTTTAGACAAGCGCGATGAGGCGATCATCGGTTCCTCGCGTTTTCAGGCATTTGCTGATGAAGATGGCGGCTCGGTTGAGATTGGCTGGACGTTTTTCGCGCGCAAATATTGGGGCAAGGGGATCAATCGACAGGTGAAGCGCATGATGCTCGCCCATGCCTTTGCCAGGGTTGCACGAGTCGATTTTCGGGTGGGTGAGACCAATTATCGCTCGCGCATTGCGCTGGAGAATATCGGCGCGGAATTGACTGATCGCACTGAACTGGTGCGCTATGATGGCAAGCGCGTGCTGCACAAAATCTATGCGATGACGCGCGATGAATTTGCCGCCGGACTTGGCGCAGAAGACTAGCCTGCTAGCGATTGCATCCGCTTCAAATAGCGGGCCAATACATCAATCTCGAGATTGACCTCGCTGCCCTCGGCAAGCGCGCCCAATGTCGTCACCTCACCAGTATGCGGGATGATGTTGAGCGAGAAAATGACCGAACCATCCTCTTGATCTTCCAGCGCATTCACGGTGAGCGAGACACCTTGCACGGTGATTGAACCCTTGGCCGCGATGAAGGGCGCGATTGCTTTCGGGGCGCTTATATCAAGCCGGGTGGAATCGCCTTCCGGTTCGGCGGAAACCACTTCGCCCACAGCATCAACATGGCCGGTGACGATATGTCCGCCGATCTCGTCGCCCACGCGCAAGCTTGGCTCGATATTGAGCTTGGCACCCGCGGCCCACATATCCTTGGTGGTGCAGGAAACGGTCTCGCCCGACACGTCGACAGCGAACCACGCATCGCCCTTGGTACCGCCGCGCTCAACCACGGTCAGGCATACGCCAGAGCAGGCAATCGACGCGCCAATCGCAATTGCATCGGGATCGAGCGGAGCGGCGATAGTCAGGCGCAAATCGCCGCGCTGCTCGGCCTCAGTAATTTCGCCAATCGCGGTGACAATGCCAGTGAACACTTGCGCTAACTCCCTAAGCCGCGTGAATAGTTTCGATGCGCTGATAGGCGGTGAAGCGGTCGCTGCCAAGCTGGCAGGTTTCCGCGATTTCCCAACCGTCCAAGGCTTCGGGTAAAATACACGCTGGTGCTTTGACACCCGAACCGATTTTGACAGGCGCGATATAAAGCTCGATCCGGTCGATCAGGCCGGCTTCGAAAAAGGCGGATGCGACCTTGGCCCCGCCTTCGATATAGAGGCTTTGAAAGGCGCTCAACTGATGGACATCTTGCGGTGTCTCGATCCATCTCGCTTTATCTAGGGGGTATCTCTGGGTGAGGACAAAACGGGTTGGAGAGCGATTTTCCAGTCCCTCAAGCCGCACGTCGAGCCGCGGATTGTCCGCTCGCCACGTCGCCCCGCCGACCAATATTGCATCCTGTTTCGCGCGTCTTGCATGGACATGGGCGCGTGCCTCTTCGCCGGTGATCCATTGTTCTTGCCCCGGTTCGCGTGCGATGAATCCGTCCGCTGACATCGCCAGTTTGAGCGTGATGAAGGGGCGCTGCTTTTGGGCTTGAGAGAGATATCCGGCGAGCGATTGGCACGCGGTTTTGCTGTCCAACACGTCGACCGCAATGCCCGCTGATCTGAGCCGCTCGACCCCCTTGCCAGATGTGCGCGGATCGGGATCGAGCAGGCCAATGATAATGCGCGCGGGGTCTGCTTTTGCCAAAGTCTCAGCGCATGATGGCCCGCGTTCCGATTGGTGGGCGCACGGTTCAAGCGAGACGTAAATCTCTGAATTTGCTGCACTCTGGCCAATTTCCGCCAAATCGGCCAAGGCCTGTGCCTCGGCATGGGGCCGCCCGCCTTCTTGCGTCCATCCGCGGGCGATAACGCGCCCGTCGCGCACAATTATGCAGCCGACAGCGGGGTTGGGCGCGCTGAGCGGTCTGCCGCGTTCACCCAGTCTTGCAGCCGCTTCAATCCAACGGATGTCATCGTGAAGCGCAGCGGTCATGCGGGGCTATTGCTCGTTTGGTTCAGCAGCCTGAGCTGGAGAACTGGCGGCGGCTTGCTCTTGCGCTTCGCGCGTAGCAATGTCCTCTTCCATCGCATCGACATCAATGCCGGTTGCGCGGCCCAGCGTCCGATAGACCTCTTTCTTGCGGGCGAGCACTTCGGCCCGTCTCGCCGCCAGCTCGTCCTTTTCAGCCTGAAACTCTTCGTTTCGCGCGATGATCTCTTCATCGGTCTGATCGGCAGAAAAGGTCGTGATATAGGTGATCTCAGGGCGTTCTGGAGAGGCAAAAACGCGCTCTCCGCTGGCCCATAGTATAATCAGGCCAATCGGCAGCATCGAGGCCAACATAATCGGCCAGCGATAGGGGTTGGGCTTTCGGAATTCATTCCAAAAGTCGAGAACCCCCGGTTTGGGATTGAAGCGCGAACGGCTGAACATGCCCTCTGATATAGGGGCAGGGAGCGCAATGCGCTAGTATTTCAAGAGTGTTCGAAGCGGGGCGCGTCTCGCGCTTAGTCGTATTGCACGCTGATCGGAATGCGCGCGCGCAGGTTCCCGCCCAAGGCTGTCTGTGCATCAGTGTAGAGCGTTGCCGTAAAGCGGAAGGTCAGCTGACCGCTGGAATCAAGCCGTGCCAGCGCGGGCAGGCTGGTTTCGAAATCGCGCAATTCCGCCTCGCCGCCAGCCGGATCGTTCATCGATACGCGGCTGGGAATGGCGACATGGACAATCTCGCCCGGCGCGCCGGTAATCAGCGCTTCGCCCTGAACGGCCATGCCGCCCAAATCATCAAGCTCGCCAAACACGGCTTTGTTGCCGCTTTCCAGGTCGATCACCACGCGGCCCACACCATCGCCGATCAGGACGAGGCGGCCAAAATCAATGTCGGCCTGAATATCAACTTCGAGCCGCTCGCAATTGCGGTTGTTATTGCCGTTGCCGTTCCCGTTGCCATTTCCATTTCCATTGCCATTTTCGCGGCACCCAGGCGGCAGGTCGCAATTGGGGCAAGCCCCTTGCGCCAGCAGAGCCTGCGGCGGGATCATGCTTAGCGATAGAGCGGCCAAAAAGAGAGGGAAAGCCTTCCACATGCTCGCCAATTTAAAGGCTCATGGTAAACGAACTCTTACGCAGAACTACGGGGGCAGGCGGTAAGATCTAGCCAAAGCTGGCGTAGAGCGAGCGCCCCTTTTCTTTCAGCCACTTATCTGCCTCAGCGATATCGCCCTCGTAAAGATCGCCCAGCATGGAATGGAAGGCGGGCGAATGGTCAAAGTGCACCAGATGCGTCACTTCATGCGCGACGACCGATCGCCGCACGGCATCAGGCGCCTGGATCAATCGCCAATTGATTCGCATCGCTTTTTTGTCAGAGCAACTGCCCCAGCGACGCTGCGCGCGCGATAGCTTGATCGGGGCAGGGGGCAAATTGGCAGCTTGGCAATAGTGATCGCGGTCTGCTTCGAGCAGGGTGAGCGCTTCTTGCTCGAGCACCTTTTGCAAGCGCGATGCTATCGAGCTTTGCGGTCCGCCTAGTTTTACCGCGCCATCGGCAAATGTGGGCTTGCGCGGGGCCTTCGCGTCCCATTCGATCCGCAATGCCTGCCCGCGAAAATGGATATGCCCGTCCGGCCTTGGCGGTTCTTGCTGAGGAAGCTTTGCCAATTGCTCGGCCAGCCATGTTTCGCGCGCATGGGCGAAGGAAATCGCCTCGCGGCTGCTCGCCCATTGCGGCAGGGTAATTCGCACCTCGCTTCCGTCTGGCGCAAGCCGCAGGGTTAGCCGCCGCGCCCTTGCATGGCGACGCAAAACGATGGGAATGGATTGGCCGTTGAGCTCAATCTCAGGCTCGAGCATTTCCTTGCGGAGCCAGTCAATCATGCGCGCTACCCGGAGAGCCAGGCCATTCGACAATGTGGTGATCGAGCGGGCCAGCATCGCTTTCGGAAATCACCCGGCCTGCAACCCCAACCTTGGCGCGCAGCACGCTCTCACGGTCGCCAGAGATCAGATAATGCCACCCGTAAAGCGGCTGATTATTGGCGCGCAATTTGTAAGCGCAAGTGCGCGGCAACCATTGCACATCCTCAACGATTTGCAGCGTTAAGCGCAGGCAATCGGGCACGAAAGCCTTGCGATTGCGGTAATCCTTGCATTGCGCGGTTTTGGTGTCGAGCAGCTTACAGGCGACATTGGTGTCGGCGATTGCGCCTGTGTCTGCATCCTCGATCTTGTGGAGGCAGCAGCGCCCACAGCCGTCGCATAACGCTTCCCACTCGGC
>CALLIO010000230.1 GCA_938009055.1 uncultured Altererythrobacter sp. | reverse complement strand
GAGCATGGTCTGGTGATGCCGTGGATCATGCACCGCGTGGTGGGCCAGCCATTGGACGAGGAGAAAATCGCCAAGGCGCTGCCGCAGATCGCGCGTGCGCTCAGCTTTTGCGAGGCCGAGATTGTAAAGGATGGGGCATGGGTGCGCGGGCCGTTCTCGCTAGCTGACGTCTTCATGTATCCGGTGCTGCGCGGGCTTTCCATGACGCCGCAAGGTGCCAGCGGCCTATCCCAATGCCCCGAAGTCAGTGCATGGATGGCTGAGGTGGGCGAGCGCCCCTCAATCGCCGGAACACGGTGGGAAAGCGAAGACTGATCGGTTAGTCTCGCCCGCAATAAGGGAGAGATTCGTGACTATTCAGCAAATCCACGTCAACAAAACTGCGCTCGACAATGCCGCTCTGGTTGAGCTGGACACTGTGCCACTGGCCGACAATGCCGTGCGGCTGAAGATAGAGAGTTTCTCGGTCACCACGAATAACATCACATATGCGGTGGCAGGCGATAGCTTTGGTTATTGGAACTTCTTCCCCGCACCCGAAGGTCACGGAATAGTGCCCATGTGGGGCCATGCCAAAGTGGTCGAGAGCAATTGCGCAGATATCCCCGTGGGCGAGCGCGTCTATGGCTATCTCCCGATGGCGACGCATCTGGATATGATCCCCGGCAAAATCTCGGAAAGTGGCTTTGTCGATACCGCCGAGCATCGCCAGCCGATGAGCCCCGTTTACAACCAATATTCGCGTCTTGCCGCTGATCCGGAGCATGATCCGGCGCGCGAAAACGAACGAATGATCTTTGGCCCATTGTTCAAAACCGGCTTTCTGATCGACTATTTTATGCGCAACGAGAAATGGTTCGAGGCAGAGACGGTGATCCTCACCAGCGCTTCGTCCAAAACCGCAATGGGGCTGGCCAGCTGCGCAAAGCAGAACTCGCCTGATGTGAAGCGCATTGGGCTTACCTCAGAAGGCAATGTCGATTTCGTCGAGGCGAGCGGGCTTTATGACGTGGTCTTTTCCTATGGCGAAGTGGGCCGGATTCCGCTGGGCGCAAGCGTGGTGGTCGATTTTGCCGGCAATGCGAAATTGCTCGCAAGCGTTCACGATCATTTCGGCGATATGCTCAAATACTCCTGCCTTGTTGGCGCGACTCACATCGAGGAGAGAGGCGAGGGCCAAGGCGCTGATCTGCCCGGCCCAACGCCAACTTTGTTCTTTGCGCCCGACCATATGGTGGCGATCTTCAAGGAGCATGGGGCGCAAGGCGCGGCCGAGCTTGTGGGCAAGGCATGGCATGGCTTCTTGAGCACAGCGGGCGGCAGTGTGGCGATCGAGACGCACGCAGGGCTTGAGGCTGCGCGCGCGACTTACCTTGAGATGATCGCGGGCAATGTCGATCCGGCTAAGGGCATCGTCATTACGCCTTAAGCCGGTCACTCGATACGCTGGAACTCAATTCTCAGGCGCAGATCGGGCTGTTTCCCAGCAGCACCGCCCGGAACGCCATATGTTCTTACATATCTGCCTGAGGCATTGAGTTCGTGTTGTTTTGGCAGGTAGAACCGCGGGGAATTTCCTGTGTAGATATTGTCAGGCCGTACGGCTTGCGCAAGCCCGCCTTGCTGCTTGACCCGCAGTGCTTTGATAGGCGATCCAAAGTCTGCCTCAGCAAAGTCTGAGCGCAGCATGTAGTAGGCTCTGCTAAGCTCATCTGCCGTCCCCTCCCAATAATATTTTGTCGCGTTGGTGGCAGTGTACCGTCGTCCATCGCAGAACATCCCCCGGTATGTCTTACCAGTACCTGCCGAGAAAACCGTCCTTGTTGATGCGCTAGGGTGGTAAACCTTGAGCACGATACTTCCTTGTAGCTGAATTCGGTCTGAGTCCTCAAGCGAACCTGAGCCGTGGCAGGCCAAACTTAAGGCGCGGATCGACCAGCGTTGCTTGCGAATGATTTCAGGCCGCAAGGAGGTGCGATCAAGCCGGCGGCCCGCGCGCACGAGATATGCGTCGATTGCTCGCGCAAAAGCTTGCTTGCCGCCTTCGTAGATTTCGGGCTGTCCGGGAAAATTGATCGGATTAAGCAATTCGTCGAGGGGGCGCATATCCATCAGGATCGGATAGGCTGTGGGGCCTGCTGAAAACCCGCCTTCGTTCCAACTGCCATTGCCGCCAACGGCATCAAAAAAAGCGCGCCCATATTCGGTCGAGGTTTCAAAGCTGGAGGTGTTTTGCCGCGATGACCCGCCGCTGGCATTGACCTCTGCGATTAGAAACTTGCCGCCGCCTTCATAGCTTTGGCTGGAGGCGTTGGAGAACATGTTTTGAAAGCCGCTGGCGTTCGTCGTGTGGCGAACTTGGCCCGATGCGCCATAGGTGGTGGCATGGGGATAATGCGTGCCATAGGCGGAGATGACTTGATCAAACCTGCCCATTTGAACGGCTGAGACGATGGTATCGCGGAAGAAAGGATCAAGCTCTGACTGGGCATAATCGCGCACCAGCGCGAATTGCTTTTGACGCGAGAAACCAACCGCTTGCGAAACAGAGCTGCTCCGGCGCATTTGCGAAAACTGGCTGTTTGAAAAGCTTGCGCCAAAGCCAATCGAGGTCTCGACATTGGTGGAGCTGCTGCGGGTTCCGCTGCGGTTTGAGCGTGATTTGCTACCGCTCACCCCGATCTTGGTCGATATCCCGAAGTTTGAGGCATAGGCCGATTGAATTTCCCGGGCGCTGCTCATCAGCGAGGAGAAATACACCGCGCCCTGATCGCTGCGCAGGTCAAGCGCCATATCAATCGGCACGATCTTGCGATCTTGGGTGTAGTAATCGCGCGGGCCGGGCTGGGCGAAAATGAAATCCTTGCCATTGTCGGCAAAGCGGTTGGGGTTTTGGGTCGTCACATCGAAACCCTTGGCCACTACATCCAAAAACTGGATCATCGCATCGCGATTGAAAGCATCATTGATCGGTTGCTGTGCTGCGCGTGCTTCTGCTGATAGTTCAGGCGTAGGCCGAACATATTGCCGCCCATTCAAGCCAAGCACCACCGAATTGCCGCCGATGACCCGCACCGTCAGAGCGCGGCCATTTGCAGTGCGCGCATTGCGGGTAACATATTGCTTGGCTCGCCCACCCTGAGCCAAAACTTGCTCAAGATCGCGCGTGTCACTCGCCACAAATTGCGTCGCAGCGCTGCCAAGGAAGGCGGGTTTGACAGTTAGCTGAGTATTCTCGCGACCGGTCTTGCTGACGATCAGATAGCTGGGCCGCTCGTACACACCATGGGTGAGCGCGCGAAGCTCGGGCGTGTTGGCTCCATCACCCCAGCCGTCTGCTTCAAATTCTGCGTCAAACACCGGACCGGCGCGGCGTTCAACCCACAGACCATCGAGCCGCGACCAGCAATTTTCTGCTGAAGCGGACTGCGGATCGCTTGCTTCTGGTGCTCCATCAACAGGGGCAAAGACCCGTCCCGAAGAACCGCCGCGCGCATTGCCGATACGGTCACGCGAATTTGACGATCCGCTGCTGCCGAAGCCGCCCGATGTGCTGTCAGCATCGCAGCCTTTGAACAATTCGCGCGAGAGGGCTGGCTTGGCAAATGCGCCGCCTTGGGCGGGTGCCAATGATCCGTCAGAGCTCATCACCTGCCCCGAAGCATTGCCGAAGGAGGTAAAAGCGAGAGCCGCGGTTCCAAGGCCCAAAGATATTTTCAAAATATGACGCATGATCTGTCCAGTTTTCCTAATGGTTAGCGGGCTGCTTGGCGCTTGCTTGAAAGCCAGCTGCGAAGGCTTTTGTAGCCGCGCACTGCGGCGTTGATTGGCCCGGTGCCTCTTCCATTGCGCGCCGTTGTGATCTGGCCGCTGACCGACTGGAATTGGTCGCGCGAATTGAAGGTCACCCCTTGTGCTCTGTGTTTGCGCGCCCGGTTGTTGGTGACCAAAATCCCA
>CALLIO010000229.1 GCA_938009055.1 uncultured Altererythrobacter sp. | reverse complement strand
GACTTTGCTGCGCGCACAAGGCTATCTCGCTGCGGTCCAAGTGCCCGAACAGCGCATTGGCGAGGGCGAGGTTAAGTTTGACGTTATCCTTGCCCGCATCAGCTCTGTTCAGGTGCGCGGCGATGCTGGCAATTCCACCGCGCTGCTTGAAAGCTATCTCTCCAAGCTTGAAGGGCAGGGGATCTTCAATTCGAACGATGCCGAGCGTTATCTGTTGCTCGCCCGCGATATTCCCGGCCTCGATGTGCGGCTGACTTTGCAGCCGCTGCCAGCGGATCAAGGCGGCAGACCGGGCGAGGTTGTGGGCGTTTTTGATGTCTCGCGCACGCCGATGATTGTCGATGCCAATATCCAGAATTTCGGCTCGCGTGCGGTTGGCCGCTTTGGCGGCCTGATCCGGCTGCGGGTCAACGGGCTGACCGGTCTTGGCGATGAAACCATGCTGAGCGCCTATTCGGCAGAAGATTGGGACGAGCAAGTGGTGGTTCAGGGTCATCACGAATTTCGCGTCGGGGCAGAGGGGCTGACGCTGGGCATTGCTGGCACCAAGGCCTATACCCAGCCCGATATTCCCGGGCCCGATGTGTTTGAATCAGAAACCTTCGTTGGCTCGATCTACGCCCGCTATCCCCTGCTGCGTTCGCAATCGGAAAATGTGATGCTGTCGGGCGGGATTGATTTCATCAATCAGGACGTGCGCTTTAGCGGGCTCGATTTCAGCGAGGACAATCTGCGGGTCGGTTATGTTCGCGCGCAGTATGACGGGATGGACCGCGCCAGCATCTCAGGCGTTGATGGCTATTCAGCGATTGAGCCCAAGATGGCTTACGGCCTAGCGGTCGAAGCGCGTCAGGGCTTCGATGTGTTCGGCGCAAGTCCGGCTTGTGGTGTAGGCTTTGTCAATTGCCTTGCGGCGGGAGCATCGATCCCCAGCCGCTTGGACGGTGATCCGACCGGATTTCTGATCCGCGGCGAGACCTATACCGATTATCGCGTCACGCCCTTTATTGGGCTGCGCACAAAGATGCGGTTCCAATATTCGCCCGACCCGCTGCTAAGCTATGAACAGTTTTCGGGCGGCAATTACACTGTGGGCCGCGGCTATGACCCGGGCGCAATTATTGGCGATACGGGTATCGGCGTGCAGCTAGAGGCGTTTTACGGATCGCTCGTGCCCAAGACAGCAGACAGCGCTGCCGTGCAGCCATTTGCCTTTTTCGATCTGGCCGGTGTTTCGGTCAACAACAATGGTCTCGATGATTTTGACCGGCTTATGTCAGCTGGCGGCGGCCTTCGCATGTCAATCGGTCGCCAAGCCGTTTTCGACGTGGTCGGCGCGGTTCCGCTGGAAACCACCAATCTGGCAACGCGCAAGGGCGCTGCCCGCATTTTGATGTCGCTAACATTGCAATTGGAGCCCTGGTTTTAATGACCGGGCAGGAAAGCATGATGATGAGCAAACCAATTCTCGCAAACCGGCCTTTGAAGCGTAAAAAGTGGCTGGGTAGCGCCTCGGTCTTGGCGGCCGCCACTGCGCTGGCAGCGATCACTGCTGCGGATAATGCGAAGGCGCAATCGCAGATTACCGGCCCCCGGGTGCACAGTGCTGCGCCTGACATTCTCAGCATGCGCCGCTCGATCCAACAATTGGCTCCGCATGAAGACGTTGTCCTTCCGCTTTCGGTTCCGCGTGTTCCAGACAATCTGCCGGTCTTGCCCAATGCTCCGGCAAACCCGCTTACCGCGCCATTGGCTCCCAGCACGCAGCCCCAAGTGACCATTGCCCCCGCGCCGACGAATGGGACAATTTCGGTAAGCCCGCCGCAGCCGATTATTATCTCGGGCCAGTCTCCGCAGCCGGTCGCAGCGCCTGTTGTCGGTCAAGCAGGAATTAACGTTTCCGCACTCGCGTCATTCGATGACAATGATGTGACTTTCACGCCTGGCGTAGCGGCGGACACGATCAACGTCCTTGCGCCGTCTGCGATCATTGAATGGGAGACGTTCACCGGTGGTGCGGACGGGGACGAGGTTACCTTTCTGGGCTCCTCGCAGACCCTCAATTTCACATCGGCCCTTACCGATTACACTGTACTCAACCGGATTTTCACGCCCGGCACGTTCGAAAATGCAGTGCGGATTGATGGCACGGTAAACTCTACTGTGCTTAGCGGGATTAGAGGCGGCAATGTCTGGTTCTACAGCCCTGGTGGGATTGTGGTGGGAGCCGGCGCAAACTTTAACGTGGGCAGCCTGCTGCTCTCGACCAGCGCGATTGCCGATGCGGATGTAACGACTGGCGATCTCAGCGTCGCCTTCACCGGAGTCAGCCAAACCGACAGCTTCATCCGGGTCGAAGACACAGCCTCGATCACGGCGAATAACAACAATTCCTATGTCGCGATGATCGCGCCCCGGATCGAGATGGCGGGCGATGTCAGCGTCAATGGCTCAACCGCTTATGTCGCGGCCGAGCAGGCGACGATGACGATCCAGAACGGCCTGTTTGATATCAGCGTTGATGTCGGCAGCGAAGATGCCAACGGGATCGTCCACACCGGCTCAACCGGAGGACAATCTTCAACCGGTGTGTTGGATGAGCAGGCGATCTACTTTGTCGCTGTCCCGAAAAACACGGCGATCAACATGCTGGTGGGCGGGTCGGTCGGCTATGATGCAGCGGCA
>CALLIO010000228.1 GCA_938009055.1 uncultured Altererythrobacter sp. | reverse complement strand
GGAAAAGCCATCGAGCAGGCGGAACTTTTCAGCCGTTTGTTCAGGCGTCAGCTTGTTGTTGTGCCCGCAGCCATGGACATAGCTCATCACTTGCGCATTGCCCCAAATTTCCAACTGAGCGACATCCTCCAAAGGAAAGCCAAGGATGCTGGCCATCACGCGTTGGGGCAATGGACGCGCGAAATCAGCAACAAAATCAATCGGGCGATCCTGGTCAATGGGCCGGTCAATCCATGCATCAATCAGCGCATCGACATGGCCCCCAATCATCGCTTCGTGACGGTTTGCGCCTGGCCCCACCCACGGATCGGTGAGTTCTTGCCGATGCGCGCGCCACAATTCCGGCGTGGGCCGCAGAGAATGGATTGAGACGATCATTGCATCAAGATCAGGCATTGCCATCGGCAGTTGGCCGGACTCGTCAATCTGGGCGAGCAGCAGTGAAAGCGTGGGCGGAAAGCGCTCCCAATCCTTCACAACCCGCGAAATATCCTCGTGCCGGGTCAGGATGAAGGCATCGCGATCGGGCGTCAGCCCCTCGCCCGGCAAGCGCATAACCGGGCATTGCTGGTGCAGCACATCATAGGCCGCATACCATTGATCGGGCGCGCCCAGCCCAAACAGATCAACATCATCTGCGTTTGTGGGTGCTTGCATGCGTGGCCCCTCCCCTTACCGAATTGGCCGTTCCCCTTTTGGAGAGTTTCTGTCCGCGCAAAGCTCGGCTAAATCCAGCGTGTAGCCAATTGGTCAATTGGAGAGGATCAAATGGGTGAGACCCAAAGCCGTGTCGCCAAGCTGGAGCCTGAAAATTGGGATCCGCGCCTGCGCGAAGCCTTGCAGCCCGAAGCGCTGAGCGATCTTGAACAGGGGTTGACGCGATACTTCGCGCATTGCCCCGAATTGGCGCTCGGCCTGATGCAATTTGGCGGCGCGCTGAAGATGAAGCGGACCTTGCCCAACCGGCTGGTTGAATTGGTGCGGCTGCGCATTGCCTTCTTCAATCAATGCCGCAGCTGCATGGCGATCCGCTATTCCGATGCAGTGGCAGACGGCGTGGATGAAGGCGCTGTGTGTTCGCTGGAGCGGCCGCAAGAAGCGGAAAACCTGTCAGCGGCTGAGAAATCTGCGATCCGATATGGCGAGCTTATGGCCACCGATCATCTGGCGATTAATGATGGCGTTTACGCCGATTTGCGCGAACATTTCAGCGAAGCGGAAATTGTCGAGCTGGGCATGACGGCCGCGTTTTTTGTCGGCTTCGGCAGGCTCGCGGCGACGTTCAACATGGTCGAGGAATTGCCCGCGGCCTTCCAAAAAGCGGAACGGATTGCTCCTTGGGGTGAAGAGAAAATCGAGGTGCGCTGACAATGGCCAGTCAAACATACGAGCCGCAGGTCAATCTGTTCGATCTCGAGGTGCAGAAATGCCCTTATGATGCGTATAAGACGCTGCGCGACGATGCGCCGGTCTACAACATTCCCGGCACGCCCATGTATGTCGTCACGCGCTATGATGATGTCCGCGAAGTGCTGATGGACCCTTTGCGTTTTCGCAGCACGGCGCTTGATGCCAATTTGCGCACTTCCCCTGCTGATGTGGAGCGCGGCAAGAAGATCACCGAGCGGTTTGAAGCGAATGGCTGGGTGCCTGCCCCAGCGCTGGCTGCGCGCGATGATCCGAACCACAAGCAAATGCGCGCCATGTTCAATGCCGCCTTCAAGCCAAGCAAGATCAAGGAAATTGATCCGCAGGTGGAGACGCTTGCCTATCAATTGATCGATGGATTTCTGGAGGACGGCCATTGCGATTGGGTCAAGCAATTCTGCATTCCCTTGCCGCTCTTCATCATTGGCGAGCAGATGGGCGCACGCCGAGAAGATATGTGGCGCATCAAGGGGTGGACCGATGCTTTCTTCCACCGCATTTCGATGATGCTGCCCGAAGACCAGCATATGGAAATGATCGACCGCGAGATTGAAGCCCAGCATTACTTCCAGCCGATCTTCGAAAAGCTGCGCGACAATCCCGATGACAGCTTGATTAGCGTGCTCGTCAACACGGTGATTGAGGAATGGGGCCGCCCGCTCAATGATAATGAGCTGCATGCTGAAATGATGGCTGATACCTTTGTTGGCGGGTCGGAAACCACCACCAATGCGCTGGCCGCGGGCATGAAATTGCTGATCGAGAATAAGGATGTTTGGCAGCAGCTCAAAAGCGATCCCGACACATATATGAAGACCTTTGTCGAGGAAGTCGTGCGGCTGGAAAGCCCAGTGCAAAGCTTGATGCGCTTCACTCATAAAGAGCAGGAATTGGCAGGCGTTACCATTCCGGCCGGCGCGGTAATCAACGTGCGCTATGCTGCGGCTAACCGCGATGAGCGCGCCTTTGAATGCCCTGAAAAGCTCGATCTCAACCGGCCCAAGGCAGGTGCGCATATGGGCTTTGGATCAGGCGTGCATCATTGTTTGGGAGCGCCCCTTGCCCGGCGCGAGCTGATCTGGGGCTTTACCGCTGTCGTCGACCGGTTTGAGGATATGTGGTTTGCTGACGGCAAGAACGATTTCACCTACCACCCGCACTTCCTGCTGCGCTCATTGAAAGAGCTGCATATCGAGTTCGAACCGAAAAAGCGTTAGGTGTTGGCCTGCGCTGCTGATCGCCCAGCAATATAGCCGAAAGTCAGCGCCGGGCCCAAAGTACCGCCAGCCCCTGCGTAAATCCCGCCGGTGGGGCAAGCGATGGCATTGCCAGCGCCAAACAGGCCGGGGATTGCTTCGCCATCATGGCCAAGGATACGCGCTGAACCGTCGGTGCGCGGACCGCCATTGGTGCCGAGCAATCCCATCGTGATTTCCACCGCATAGAAGGGCGTTTCGGAAAGCTCGCCCAAGGTGACAGCCGTTCCTTCTCGGCTGCGGTCGCCGTAGAAATGATCGTAAGCGGCGGTCCCGCGCGCAAAATCGGGATCGCGTCCTTCGGCTGCATGTCCATT
>CALLIO010000227.1 GCA_938009055.1 uncultured Altererythrobacter sp. | reverse complement strand
GAGCCTGAACGAAGCGCAGACAAAGCCAGCGGGCGGCGCGCCATATTCTGCAAAGCTGCCGTCAGCTTCACAAGCGGACGCTGGCGCTGAGCAAGGCGCGTGTTGAGCACGCGGCGCTCTTCGGAAATCAGCGTAACGCGCGCATTGGTGGCAGCAATCTCCGCTTCTGCTTGCTGGATACGAGCTGCAAGGGCGGCGGTTTCGCGCTCTGTCTTCTCCAAAGCTTCACTGGCCGCTTCTGCATCGGCGCTAAATTGCTCAGCACGCTGCTCCGCTGCGCGCGATGCTTGAGTCGCTCTGGCAAGAGCAGCGCGCGCTTCTTCAGGATCAGCCACGCCCGTTTCAAAACCAGTGACACCGCGCTGCGCATAGAGCCCACTGCCAAGCACGCCTGCCAGTGCAAGTATTGCTGCCAAAAGTCCAAGCGTGTTTGCCCGCATTTGCATGGGTTCACCCTGCCCTGTGATAGGGGTGGCCTGCAAGTATGGAAGTGGCGCGATACAATTGCTCCATCACCATCGCGCGGGCCATCAAATGCGGCCAAGTGGCAGCGCCAAAAGCCAGCAACAGATCCGCTTCCTTGCGCTCTTCATTGGAATGACCATCGGCTGCACCCAAGACAAAGCGTGCCTCGCGCATGCCATCATCGCGCCATCGGCCAAGCACTTCTGCAAGCTTTTCAGATGACAATTGCTTGCCGCGCTCATCAAGCAGGACAGTCTTGTAGGGCGTTTGCGGATCGGGGATCTTTCCCCCGCTTTCAGGCAATTCAGTCAGTTTCGTTGGCCAGCTTAAGCGTTTTTCATAGCGTGCGACCAATTCAGCTTCAGGCGAACGACCTATCTTCCCCCGAGCGATGACGTGAAGAAGCATGAGTGTGGTTAGGCGGAACCAGCATCGCTGGCCGCAGAAACATCACCTTCGCCAAAGCCCCACATCCGCTCAAGATTGTAGAAGTTGCGCACTTCGGGGCGGAACAAATGCACCACGATATCGCCCGCATCAATCAGCACCCAATCTGCGGCTGGCAAGCCCTCGATCTTGGAGGAGCCGTAGCCTTCCTGCTTCAATTTCTCAGCCAGCTTTTGCGCCATCGCCGCCACTTGGCGGGTCGAGCGGCCCGATGCGATGACCATGTGATCAGCCATAGAGGATTTCCCCTCCAGATCGATCGAGACGATGTCTTGCGCTTGATCGTCGTCCAATTGCTGCAGCACCAAGGCATGCATAGCGTCAGACACAGCTTGAGAAGCGCCGGAATCAGCCAAAAGCTTGGCCGCGGCGGTTTGTGTATCGGCCAATGCCGAAGAAGATTGCGCCTGAACCATAGGCGGGTCGTTCACTCCATTGTGTAGGGGCATTCATGCCGCTGCGGGGCGTTTTGCAGCCTCGCGTCATGCGGTTTCCTGCGGTGTGATGAGACGATGCGTCACTTGGTCTCTTGGGGTTGCTCCGGCGAAATGGGATGCCCAGCTAGGATCAGCGCGGCGCAAGGCCGTGGCTGAACGTGAATCAGGGTCAAAACGCAAATACACCAGTTTGGGCGCACTCCCATTGCCATTGGTCAACATGCTGGCAGATTTCGCTCGATAGCGTCTAAGCCAGGCCATGGCGGGGCTCGCCAAAGCATCCCGATCATAACCCGGGCGAGCGATCACTGCAATCGGCATTGTTCGCGCAATGCTGCGCCAATCCTTCCAGCGATGGAATTGCGCCAGATTGTCAGAGCCCATTAGCCAAGTGAATTGCTTCTTGGGATAGCGTGCGCGCACAGCCTTTAGCGTATTCGCAGTGTAGCGTGTGCTCAATTCCTGCTCGATGACTGTGGGGACAATGCGCGCTCTTTGGGCTTGCAATTGAGCCGATTTGTAACGCGCAGTGATGGGCGCCATGCCCGAAGCAGATTTGAGCGGATTGCCGGGTGAGACCAGCCACCAGACTTCATCAAGCCCCAGTGCATCGATACAAAACAGGCTGATCCGGCGATGGCCACCATGGGCCGGATTGAAACTTCCGCCCAGCAATCCGATTCGGTTTGCTTGATAAGCCATGATTACGGCCGCGCTTGCCCTTGGCCGCGCACTTGCCATTTGTAAGTAGTGAGACCTTCCAAAGCGACGGGGCCGCGCGCATGCAAACGCCCGGTTGCAATGCCAATTTCTGCTCCCAAACCAAATTCGCCGCCATCGGCAAATTGTGTCGAGGCATTGTGCATTACGATCGCACTGTCGACTCGGGTCAGAAACTCTTCAGCCACATCATTATCCGCCGTGATGATCGCGTCAGTATGATCGGAGGAATGGCGCGCAATATGCTCAATCGCTTCGTCCAACCCATCGACCAATGCAACAGAAGCAATCGGCGCAAGATATTCAGTATCCCAATCATCCGATTGCGCCGGCACAATGCGAGAATCAAGCGCAGCGATGCGGCCATCACCGCGCACTTCGCATCCACTATCAAGCAAGGCGGATACCAGCTCGCCAGCCTGCGAAAAATTCGCATCAATCAGCAAGGTTTCCAGCGCGCCGCAAATGCCAGTGCGGCGCATTTTGGCATTGATTGCAATGTCTTTGGCCATGTCAGGATCGGCAGCGGAATGCACATACGTATGGCAAATCCCATCCAAATGAGCGAGCACGGGAACACGCGCATCAGCTTGAACGCGCTCGACAAGGCTGCGCCCACCGCGCGGTACAATCATATCAATCAGCCCGGCAGCTTTCAGCATGGCGCCCACAGCTTCACGGTCTTGCGTCGGGATCAATTGCACAGTTTCAGCAGGTACGCCGCCGCGCTCTAGCCCTCGCGCGAAAGCAGCATGGATGGCGCGATTGGAATGGAGCGCTTCGCTGCCACCACGCAAAAGCGCTGCATTGCCAGAGCGAACACACAAAGCCGCTGCATCAGCGGTAACATTGGGGCGGCTTTCATAGATGATTCCGATCGTACCGATGGGCACTCGCACTCGCGACAAGGCAAGCCCATTGGCAGGCGTGCTTGTATCAATCACTTGGCCAATCGGATCGGCAAGCCTTGCAACAGCTTCGACTGCGCTGGCAACATTGTCCAAACGCGCTTCATCCAGCATTAGCCGGTCCAGCATTGCATCAGGCAATCCAGCTGCCTTGCCAGCATCGATATCCAATTGATTGGCGCTGAGAATGGCTGCGTTTTCTTCGCGCATAGCTTTGGCTGCTTCGAGCAAAGCGCTCGCGCGCGCATCGCTGGTGCACGCTGCAAGCACGCGTTGCGCAGCACGCCCATTGCGGGCCATTGCGTGAATTTTGCTGGTTAGATCAGATGCGCTTTTCTCAGTCATTGGGGCGCGATAGCAGCGCGCATCGCCGCTGTCAGCCAAGCGAATCCTTTTCAAGAATCGGCTGGTCGATACGGATTCATTTGTTTCAATTTGCCAACGGTTCGTCGCAATATTGCTCCAATCTGAACGCTTCATCGCGTGAGTCCGTCGACTCAACCCTGGTTGTTAAGAGTCGATTCGACCACCGAGCGCCTCTTTGTTAGCTAATGCGGCAATAAAAAGTCGTATTTCGAAGGGGTCGTTTTGTTCAAAGCATCATCCGCTGGCGTGTGGGGAAAGCGCCTGCGTGACTGGTTCCCGGACCGCGAATTTTTTATGCGGTCGCAGGGCCAGGTTCGCTTCATCAAAGTTTCATCGCGCATCCAAATGGGTGGTGCGTTGGCCGTGCTGGCTTTGCTCGCCATCTGGGGTATCTCGATGGGCGTGATGGGCTTCATGCAATATCGCGCCGAATCCGACCGCTTGGCCTTGCTCGAAGAAAAAGCGAAGGTAGCCTCAGCCTCTGAACGGATCGATGCTTACAGCGAAGATCTGGATGATGTGAGCCAGGACCTCGCCAAACGTATGGAATTCCTCGAGCAGACCACTCAAGGCCTGCCTGAAGACATGAAAAGCGAAGCAGAGTTGAGCGAGACTGTGACTGACAGCTCTTCAGAGACTGCCAAGACAATCGAGAAAGTGAGCAAATCCTTTCCGCAGGCCGCTGAACTGGTGCGGATTGAAGCGCGCCAGATTGCTTATGTTGAGCGCTTGACTCTGGTCGCTGACCGGCGCGCCAAACAAGCAGAGCAAGCGATCCGCCGCTTGGGCATCAACCCACAAGTGATGCTCAAAAATGCCTCGAAAGAAGCGATGGGCGGCCCACTGGAATTGCTTGCGACTTCATCGGATGGCGAGATTGACCCGCGTTTTGAACGTTTGGGCCTCAGCCTTGCTCGCATGGAAGCGCTGGAACGCGGTCTTGCTACCATTCCGCAAGTGACGCCCACCAGCTTGGCGCAAACGAAGATTTCATCAGGCTTTGGCTATCGCCGCGATCCGTTCAATGGCGGCGGCGCAATGCATGGCGGGCTTGATTTCAAGGGCCCTTATGGCGCTCCGATCTATTCTGCGGCTGCTGGCGAAGTGACATTCGCTGGCTGGCGCGGTGGCTACGGCAAAACAGTCGAAGTCACGCATGGCAATGGCATGTTGACGCGCTATGCGCATATGTCGCGTTTTCACTCGCGTGAGGGGCAACAAGTGGCGGCCGGCGACTTGATTGGCGCGATTGGCAGCACCGGTCGATCAACCGGACCGCATCTCCATTTCGAAGTGCGGATCAATGACAGGCCGGTAAACCCGCGCCCCTTCCTGGAAAGAGCCCCCAATGTTCTCAAAGAAAACAGCCGAAACTCAGCGTCCAACACCGCCAAAGGCTCCGAGTAAGGCCGTGGCGTCGCGCGGCAACTCCACCTTTTCGGTCATTGGGCCGGATGTAACGATCAAAGGCGATATCTCGGCCTCTGCTGATTTGCATGTCGATGGCTCGATTGAAGGCGATCTCACTTGCGCCAGCGTGGTCCAAGGCGAAGGCAGCGAGATCAAGGGCGCTGTGATCGCGCAAAGCGCAAGGCTGGCTGGATCGGTTAAGGGTTCAATCAAGGCGCGCGAGCTGACGGTGCTGCAAACCGCACGGATCGAAGGCGATGTGCAATATGATGCACTGACGATCGAGCAAGGCGCGCATGTCGAAGGGCAGTTCAGCCACGCATCGCAAACATCTGCGCCAGCGGCGAAAGCATCATCATCGAAAAAGGATGATGACGGATCCGATCCCAAATTGAGCTTGGCAGGCTAAGCGCGCAGCATCAGCGCCTCATTTTAAAAAGCGCTGATGCTCACACACATCTGAATATTGCGATTTAGGCGTCAGCAGCCGGCGGTGCATCGGGTGCAGGCGCTTCACCTTCGCCAGCGGCTTCTGCTTCGCGCTTTTTAGCAAGCCAAGCTTCGGCTTCTGCTTCTTGCGCAGCTTCTGCCGCAGCTTTCTCATTCGCTGCGCGCTCTGCTTGAAGCTCTTCGATCAGCTTTTCTTTGTCGCTGCGGCCATCGACCGGCGTATCAGCAACCACTGCAGCATCTGCATCTGCGTCCACTGCTTTGGCGCCAGCACGCTTAGCCGCCTTGGCTACAACTGCATCCAATTCACGCTGCGCGCAAAGGCCCAAGGTCACGGGATCTTTCGCTTGAATGTTCTGGATGTTCCAATGCGAACGATCGCGGATCGCATTGATGGTATTGCGCGTGGTGCCAATCAATTTGGAGATTTGCGCATCGGAAATCTCGGGGTGATTGCGCAGCAGCCAGTTGATGCCATCGGGCTTGTCCTGGCGTTTGGAAACGGGCGTATAGCGCGGCCCCTTGGTACGCGTCACTTCGACAGGCGCTTTTTGCATGACCAGCGAATATTTGCTGTCAGCCTGACCCTTTTCAATCTCTTCATTGGTCAGCTCGCCAGCATGAACAGGGTCGCGCCCCGTATATTTGCTGCCCGCCAGATCATCAGCCATCGCTTGCACTTCGAGAATGTGCAGCCCGCAAAACTCAGAAATCTGTTCGAAGCTGAGGCCAGTGTTATCGACCAGCCACGTCGCAGTTGCATGCGGCATGAGAGGCTTTGCTTGCTCGGTTGGCGCTTTGGCCATGAGTGTCTCCGTCAATCAAAAGAGGGCTTG
The DNA here is from genome assembly GCA_938009055.1 of uncultured Altererythrobacter sp. Classification (GTDB taxonomy): domain Bacteria; phylum Pseudomonadota; class Alphaproteobacteria; order Sphingomonadales; family Sphingomonadaceae; genus Erythrobacter. Next base: position 1,377 of record CALLIO010000227.1, on the reverse strand, counting down.
GAATAGAGCCTAGAAATAGAAGGACCGCCCCTCGCGGAGCGGTCGTTGCGACAAGCGAATAGGCCAAAGTCAGCTTTTGAGCAAGACAATCGTGCGGCAGGCAGGCGTTAGGCAAATTGTAGCGCTTTATATGTAATCCGCCTGCGCAAACGCGAAAGGGGTAGCATGCGTACAGTTTTGGCAATGGCAGCAGCATTTAGTCTGAGTGCGTGTTCAGGCGATTCTGCGGACTTCCAGCTCAAACTGGATGACAGCCCCGAAGCGATTCTTGCTGAATTCGACAAGATGGACCCCAATGCGATTATGGATGCAGCGGGCCTTGAGGCGATTGAAACGTCCCGCCCCAATGGCAATTCTGTGCTGTTCACCTTGCCTGCGCCAAAGGGCAAGGATGCGGGCACCTTCCTATTCTCAGTGGAATCGATCGATGCCAGCAGCTCGATGCTTGAAGTTGCAGTCGACTTGCCATTCGTGACACGCAAAGGCGCAGGCGGCACGCAATATCTCAATGAAAGTGCGATTGAGGATGCGTTGAAAGACTCGCTGAAATCGTACCAGCGCCAACTCAAAGCGGGACGGTCCGGCTCTGCTTCCATTCGCGAAGCCGGCGATATGGTTGGCTATGCAGGCGTCGGCCTTCAAAACATCAAAGAGTTTGAGAAATTGGCGGAAAGCGCTGCGATGTCGCGCTTCTTCTCAAGCGAGGAGGGCGCGCTTGCCGAGGATTGGGGCAATAGCGAAAGCGATGGTTGGGGCGATGATTCCCCCAGCCTGACCGATGAGCCGGACTATGCTGACTATGAAAATGACTACGGCGCTGAAACAGAAGCTGAATTCGAGGACGCATCCTTGACCCTGCATGCTGATACCGGGGGCTGGGGCGAAGATGCTTACAGCGGCAGCGATTGAGCTGAGCTTGCCATTGCTCGCGGGCTAATCGCCAGCCACTTCCAGCACAATTTTGCCAATATGATCGCCAGCTTCCATCCGCGCATGGGCAGCAGCCGCTTCGCTTAATGGGAAAGTTTGATCCATCACGGGCTTCAACTCGCGCGAGGTGAAGATCGGCCAGGCCGTTTGCGTGATTTCATCAGCCAGTGCCGATTTGAATGCATCAGAGCGCGGGCGCAACGTCGATCCCGTCAACGTCAAGCGCCGGCTCATAATCACCGCCATATTGAGCTTTTCAGCCACCATGCCGCCAAGCACAGCAATCGTCACATGGCGTCCATCTTCTGCCAGACATTTCAAATTGCGCGCGACATAATCGCCGGACACCATATCAAGTACGATATTCACGCCCTTGCCGCCGGTAAAGCTTTTCACTTCCTCGACATAGTCAGCAGTCTTGTAATTGATGACGTGATCTGCGCCCAG
>CALLIO010000226.1 GCA_938009055.1 uncultured Altererythrobacter sp. | reverse complement strand
CACGCTTTGATAGATTTGTTCGATCGAAACCTCGCCGCGCCCTCGCCGCGCGCGCATCAGCTTACGGGCGTTCCTTTCGCCAACGATCCGCTGGCCTTGCTGGATATTCTCTAGCGCTGTGAAGACCCCGGTAGGCGCGTGGGTATCGCGCCACAAAAGTGTGTCGAAGCAATCGAGCGAGAGGACCTTGGCCTGCGGTGCCCGCTCCAGAGCAAAGGGCATTTCATGCGGATAGATCGTGTGCGGCTTGATCGGGTTTGGCATTCTCGCGTCTCCATGGCTGGACATGAAGCTTGGCTAAGCGAGTATGGTTGGCGGCGTGTAAGGATTAAGCCCCGCACTAATGCCTATTGCAGCAGGATCGAAATGCGGCGGTTGCGCGGATCGGCCGGATCATCCGGGATCAGCGGTTCTTTTTCCGCCACGCCTTCGATTCTTGTGTAGCGATCGCCGTCGAGGCCCGACTGGATCAGCGCCTGGCGTGTTGCCTCTGCGCGCCCGGCTGACAACGACCAATTGTTCGCTTCAACACCATCGCGCCAGGGCAAGCTGTCGGTATGGCCGCGAATGGTGAGTGTCGCGTCCTTTTCCAGCAACGTTTCTGCGACAATCTCGATCATCTCGCGCGCTTCGGGCACCAGCACAGTGGTGCCAAGCGCAAACATCGAAAAGTCAGCATCGTCAATCAGATCAATCCGCACGCCGGTATCAACCACGCGGACCCGGAATTGCTTGGCGAGATGGCGGATTTCGCTCTTGCGCTCGAGCTTCTCCTTAATCTCTTCCTCCAGCTTCTTTTTCAGATCCTCTTTGACCTTTTCCTCTCCACTGGCCTGCATCGGCCCGCCTTTGGCCGAGCGCGGAATGGTCAGCGATTTATTGCCGGTTTGCCCCTGCCGGTTAGGGTAGTTGTCGACATCGGTCAGCGAGCTGCCGTTCATAAATCCGTCAGAGCCAGCGCTCTTTTCCTTGATCTTGACCAGCGTGGGCGTGAAGAAATCGGCGAGGCCCTTGCGCTGATCCTCGGTCGTTGCGCCCAGCAGCCACATCAGCAGGAAGAACGCCATCATCGCGGTCACAAAATCGGCGTAAGCGACTTTCCAAGCGCCGCCGTGATGGCCCGCTTCTTGGATCGTGATCTTCTTGACGATGATCGGCTGGAGCGGTTCGGGGGGAGCCTCTCCCTCTGCTGGCGGTGCGCTGGCCATCGCTTACGCTCCACGCATCATATCGAGCAGCTCCGTCAGCTTCGGGCGGTGCGCAGGCGGCAGACCCGAACGCGCGGCCTCCAGCACAAGCGGCTGCGGATAGCCGTGGAGCGAGGCGATAATCACTTGTTTGATCGAATGGTACATTTGCTGATCATGCTTGTTCACCTGACCAAGGCGGCCTGCCATCGGGCCAACAAAGCCATAGGCGAGCAGCACGCCCAAAAACGTCCCGACCAGCGCCGCGCCGATCATCTTGCCCAAAACTTCGGGCGGCTGATCAATCGAACCCATCGTTTTGATAACGCCCAAAACCGCCGCAACAATGCCCAAGGCTGGCAAGCCATCGGCCAGCGTCTGGATCGAATGGGCTGGCTCTTCCATCTCGTGCATTTGCGTTTTGATGGCGCTGTCGATTACATCCTCGACCGCATTGGTGTCGAGCGTGCCGGATGAGACGACGAGCAAGGTCAAAGCATCGCAGATCAAATCGCGCACGGCATCATCCCCGAGCAGCGCTGGATATTCAGCAAAGATCGCAGAATTTTCCGGCTCGGTGACATGGCTTTCGAGCGCCACCGCACCTTCTGAACGCATGATCTTCATCAGCTTGCTGGTGAGCGCAATCGCATCAATGTGATCCTGATCGGAATACATCGGGCCTTTGAAGACCTTGCCAAAACCGCCGCCCAGCGCTTTCAGCTCGTGCATCGAATTGCCGATCACCAGCGCGCCCACAGCAGCGCCGCCAATAATCATCATCTCGAGCGGCAAAGCGGCAAGGATCGGCCCCATAGAGCCCCCGGCCAGCATGAATCCGCCAAAGACCATGACCAGCAGGATAACAATACCAACGGCTGCAAACATGAAAGCGGGCCTTCTACTTTATCGCGCCAAGCTCCGAGAGGGACTGGCGCTGAGGATTAGATCAAATCGAACAGGCTAAGCGATGAGAGGCGCGCAAAGCTGGCCTGGCTCGCCTCAAGAACGGTAAGGGTTTGCTGCAATTGGGTAATCGCCTCTGCCAGATCGACATCGCCCAATTCGGATTGCTCCTGAGCGCGGGCTTCATCGCGGGCGACTGCGCCAAACTGGACCGTATCAATCCACGCCAAACGCGCGCCAAGGACGGTTTGCGAACGGCTCATCGTGTCCAAAGCTGTCTCGAACCCTATCGCGGCATCGCGGGCGGCGGCGGCCGGATCAGCGGCGGCTCCGCGCAAGTCAGCGGAAAGCTGGGCGATATAGGCAAACACATCGGTGGACGCGCCACTATGCGTAAAATCGGTCAGATTGGGGCCGGTAATGCCCCGCTCAACCTCCACCCCAAGGCCAAGCTCAACAGTGTCCACTTGGGCTGAGCCATTGTAAGTAACAGCGCCGCCGCCATCCAGCGAATAGGCTGGTGCGGGCGCGCGACCACCGAACAATGGATTGCCGGTTGCATCGGTCTGATTGGCTAGATCAAGCATCGACTGGCCAATTTGGTCAAGCTGTATGGCGATGATCTCGCGCTCATTATCGCTCAAGGTCTCGCTACCGGCCTGCACAGCCAATTGCCGCGCATTGATCAGCAGATCGCTCATATCGACGATCACGGAAGAGGCGGTTTCCAAGGATGCAATGGTCGTATCGGCATTGACCTCGCGCACCTGCGCCATGCGGTCTTCGCGCGCCAAAGTCCTAAGCCGCGATGCCGCCAGCGGATCATCAGAACTACGCGCCAACCGTTCGCCAGTCGCGATTTGGTTTTGCGCTTGTTCTGCCGACGCGCGCAGTGCCGAAAGCTGGTCAAGCGAGCGCTGGTAAAAGCTGGAGGTGGAATTGGTGGCCGAAATCATCCTAGCGAATTCCCAAAATGGCGTCGAAGATTTCATTGGCGACCTGGATCACCCGGCC
>CALLIO010000225.1 GCA_938009055.1 uncultured Altererythrobacter sp. | reverse complement strand
GCTTGGGCTGTTGGTGCTTGGGCTGCTGGCGTTTCAGTCACGCGCGGCGTTGGAGTTGCTTGCGCAACCGCACGACGCGTTGGCGTTAGACGTGGGCTTGCAGCAGGAGCAGGACCAGTCGATGCCGACGGTGAACGTTGCGCTTGTGCACTAGCGAGAGAGGCCGAGCCGCTCGAGGGCAGCTTGCGCCGCAGAACCTCAACCAGGGACTTGGGCGTATCGATTCGCTCTGGCGCTGGACCGCCGGAACGAAGCGCAAAGCGGTCGTTCTCAGGCGGGTTGACGCGGCGCACGCGCACCGGAGTGCCTTCGCCCACGCCAAGCTGGCTTTGTGCGCCCAAAGACAGCGCAATCTCGCGCGCATTTGTTTTTGGTCCGCGCCGCTCCACGCGCACAAGGATGGTCTTGCCGCTTTCAAGCGAGGTCACTTCGACATAGCTCGGCAAAGGCAGGATCTTGTGCGAGGCTGAAATTCCAGCCTGCGGATCGGTGGTGGCATAGCCAACCGCGTCATAGTTCCACGCATTGCTCGGCGTGTATTCGACACCGTCAATTTTATACGCGTCACCCAGCACAACCGGATAGTCCGCTTCTGGCCCACTTGCTTTAACCGTGTCAGGCAAAGCTGGCGCATTTGTCGTCAACTGGGCCGAATCGCTGCTGCCCGTGGCAAGGCCGCAGCCCGCCAGTGCAAGCGTCATTCCGAGGATAATTCCCCAGTGTTTAGAACTATTTGGCAATCTCATCTGCAAGCAATCCCACACTCATAGCGTAGTAATTCGAGCAATTATATTCGAGGATAACCCGATAATTTGTCGTTAACAGCCAAGCTTTTGTTCCCGGACCGTCGGGCTGGAACAGTGATGCCATCACCTCATCACCGATCACGCGCTGCGGGCGCACTCCCAACTGCCGCCACTCAGCTACCGTCTTCCATTGGCTGTGGCGTTCGTGGACGCGTGGGCATGTGGGCGATCGCAATTTGGTCTTCACGGCCGCCCAGTTGAAGCCAGAAGGGATGCTTGCGCGCACGCCCCAAGTCTGCCCGGTTCGCCAGCCCGCATCGCGGAAATAATTGGCGATCGAGGCGAATGTGTCAGCACGATTGCTCCAGATATTGGCCCGTCCGTCTCCATCACCATCCACCGCTAGACGAAGATAGACGCTGGGAAGGAATTGCGGATTGCCAAAGGCTCCGGCCCAGCTTCCAACGAGGGTGGAGCGCGAATAGCCGCGGTCAGCGACCTTGAGCAGAGCAAGGAACTCGCCTTCGAACAGTTCGCGGCGGCGCCCTTCCCATGCGAGGGTCGAAAGCGAGCGCGCCAGATCGAAATTGCCACGGATCCGGCCATAGCTTGTTTCATGCCCGAAGATCGCCACGATGATTTCTGGCGGCACGCCATATTTCAAACTTGCGCGTTGCAGCGCCGCGCGTTCGGAATTGTAGACTGTGCGTCCGCCAGCAATCCGCACCGAATTCACATGCTTAGAAATATATGGTGCGAGTGCTGGGTATCCGCGCCGGGTTGGTGTGCCGGGTTGCCCCTTGTCCAAACGGATCACGCGCTGGTTGGGCGTGAGTCCTGACATCATGCGTGAAATGGTGCCCTCGCTTACGCCTTGCGCGCGAGCCTTGGCCTTAAGCAGCTCCAGATAAGCGCCATAGGACATATCCTGCGCCTGAGCCGGGCTTTGCGGGGCAAATGCGATGAGGCAGGCAGTCAGCGCGAGAGCCAGCGCCTTAAAGGGGAATTTTCTCATAGGCCTCCCAATCGCACAGCAAGGCTGAACCTCCAATTATGAGGGCCTAGTTATCGACACTTAGCTGGCTATGTGAGGCGGGCTGAGCGTGATAAATCCACATTTTGCGTGATCAAGTGGGTGACAATCGCGTTTGAGGGCGTTAGTGGCGCGGATGAGCGGACAGGTGGCAGAGCGGTTGAATGCACCGGTCTTGAAAACCGGCAAGGGTGCAAGCCCTTCGTGGGTTCGAATCCCACCCTGTCCGCCACCATTCCCAGCAAGCTAGAAGTGCAACGCCTTGCCATAAGCGCTGAGCACGCTTTCATGCATCATTTCAGACAGCGTTGGATGCGGGAAGACCGTGTTCATCAGCTCTTCCTCGGTCGTCTCAAGCGTCTTGCCAACGGTGTAGCCTTGGATCAGCTCGGTCACTTCTGCGCCGATCATATGCGCGCCAAGCAGCTCGCCGGTCTTAGCATCGAAGACGGTTTTGATGAAACCTTCCGCCTCGCCCAGCGCAATCGCCTTGCCATTGCCAATGAAGGGGAAGTTGCCAACCTTGAGCGTGTAACCAGCTTCTTTCGCCTTCGCTTCGGTCATGCCGACGCTGGCGATTTGCGGGTGGCAATAGGTGCAGCCAGGAATGTTGTTGCGGTCGAGCGGATGGGGATGTACGTCCTTATTGCCAAGCTCCTGAGCAATGGATTCCGCCGCTGTCACACCCTCGTGGCTTGCCTTGTGCGCCAACCACGGTCCCGGTGTGCAATCGCCAATCGCCCAAAGCCCTTTGCTCTTTGTACGGCCATAGGGGTCGATCTGGATAAATCCGCGATCCATCTCTGTCAGCTTTTCAAGCCCGATATTCTCGGTATTGGGCATGATCCCGATGGCTGTGATGACATGGCTGAATTCTTCCGTCGCTACCTTGCCATCCTTGCCTTTGATCTTGGCGGTTACGCCTTTGGCATGTGCTTTGATGTCTTCGACACCTGCGCCTGTCATCACTTTGATGCCTTGCTTAGTGAGCGACTTTTCAAGGAAGGCAGAGACTTCTGCATCCTCAACCGGAACAATCCGGTCGAGCATTTCAACCACGGTCACTTCTGTGCCCATATCATTGTAGAAGCTGGCGAACTCGATCCCGATTGCACCCGATCCGATCACCAGAAGTTTGCTCGGCATCTCTGGTGGGGTCATCGCCGCGCGATATGTCCAGATGCGCTTTCCATCGGCAGGGGCAAAGGGCAGATCACGCGCGCGCGCGCCGGTTGCCACGATCACATGCTTGGCGGTGAGTTTTTCCTCACCCTTCTCGCCTTTTACCGTCAG
>CALLIO010000224.1 GCA_938009055.1 uncultured Altererythrobacter sp. | reverse complement strand
AATGTGAAAGCTGACGGGCCGCTCAAAGCGACCGATTTGACCACCGCTCCCTTCCCTGGCCTCGCCACCGACATGCAAGCGCAATTGATGAGTCTTTTGTGCAAGGCAGAAGGGGCAAGCGTGCTCACCGAAACGATCTTTGAAAACCGTTTCATGCACGTGCCTGAACTCTCGCGCATGGGGGCGGACATCACGACCGAAGGGCGCACAGCAATTGTGAAGGGCCCGCAGGAACTAACCGGCGCAGAAGTGATGGCAACCGATTTGCGCGCTTCGATGAGTCTGGTGATCGCAGGGCTTGCCGCAGAAGGCGAGACAACCGTGCGCAGGCTTTATCACTTGGATCGCGGTTACGAGCGGCTGGAGGAGAAGCTTCAGCTGGTCGGCGCGGATATCGAACGGCTGGGTGATTAGGCTCTAGTTACGAGCCACACCCTGATCGCGCTTGCCAAGCCGGGCGGCACTTCGGTCTTGATCCGCTCTGCATCAATGCGCGCAACGATAGCATTGATCGGCACGTCTTCGGCCGCAGCATGCGCCTTTAGCATATCCCAGAATATCGGCTCGAGAGAGATGGACGTCTTGTGTCCGGCAATCTGGATCGAGCGCTTAAGCGGCGGGTGAAAAGGCGTGTCGGCATTAGATGTCATACCGGCCACATCTAACAGAATTCGGGGCCGCGACTACCTACCGCCCGTCACATAAAGGCATTGGCCCGAAACCCAGCTGGATGCGGGCGAGGCCATATAGACAACGGCTGCCGCTATATCTTCTGGCGTGCCGTAGCGTTGCAAGGGAATGCCGATCATATCGAGCAGCTTTTGGCGCTGCTCGTCCGTTTCTGTGCCCATGCAATCGTTGAAATTTTCGGTCGGAACCGGGCCGGGCGCGACTGCATTGACGCGGATTTTGGGTGCAAGCTCAACCGACAAAGTGCTGGTCAGACTGTTCACTGCTGCTTTGGATGCGCCATAGGGGCCGTTCTTGACTTGCGGGCCGAACGCCGAGCGCGAGGATATGTTGATGATGGCGCCACCCCCGTCTGTGCCACTTTCGCTCATCGCTTTGGCAGCGATTGTCGCGCCCATCCAAACGGCTTTCAGATTGAGGTCAATCTGGGCGGCGAATTGATCTTCTGATGTTCGAGTAAGATAGCGCGGCGATCCATCAGGAATGCCGCCTGCATTGTTCACCCATATGCTGAGCTTGCCGAGCTTCGCCACGGTTTCCTCGGCCAGCTGGGTAAGCGCCTGCATATCGGTTGCATCGGTCGCCAATGGCAATGCCCGCCTGCCCAAAGCTTCAATCTCGGCAGCGACATTGTCCAAATCCGCCTGAGTGCGCGAGGCGATGGCCACATCCGCCCCGGCCTCTGCCAAGCCAATCGCAATTGCGCGGCCTATGCCTTTGCCGGCGCCGGTCACAACCGCCACTTCGCCATCCAGCCGGAATTGATCGAGAATACCCATGCGCTGTGCTGCCTCTTTTTGTCCTTGGTCGGAGGCATTGTGGGCGCGGGCGGCCATGCTGCAAACTAGTTATAGTGCCTGCTATTTGTAGTGTTCGCGCCGGTCGCCGAATGCGCGGACCCGCTTGCGCCATGTGCGGTAGCTGGAGGGTTTCAGATTGCCGCGCATCAGCACTTTTACCTCTGCATCGGAAAGGCCAAACTCGCGCTCAATATCGGCAAAGCCGAGATGATCGGAAAGCGCCATTTCAATGATAGCGCTGATTTCAGCTTCGGAAAGGTCGAGTTTGGGCATGATCTGGAGTGGGCGCGGGCCCCCCTCAATACATATGCTGGCCGCCATTGATGCTCATAGTAGAGCCTGTGACAAAGCCGCCTTCCTCTGCGCACAGAAACGCTACGCCGCGCGCAATCTCGCCTGCTTCGCCGAGGCGCCCGACAGGGATTTTGGCGACGATTTTTTCCAGCACGGGTTCTGGCACAGCTGCGACCATATCGGTGTCGATATAACCCGGAGCAATAGCGTTTACTGTCACGCCAAACTTTGCCCCTTCTTGCGCGAGCGCTTTTGTAAAGCCGTGAATGCCGGATTTGGCAGCGGCATAATTGACTTGGCCATATTGGCCAGCCTGTCCATTGATCGAGCCGATATTGACGATCCGCCCCCATTTGCGTTCGCGCATTCCGGGAAAGCACGCCTTGGCCATGTTGAAGCAACCGCCAAGGTTGATCCGCATTACCTCGTTCCAATCATCGAAGCTCATCTTGTGCAGCGTGCCATCACGAGTGATGCCGGCATTGTTGATGACCGCGTCAATCGGGCCGACTTCCTCGGCAATTTGATTGCACCCTTCAAGACAAGCTTCATGATCGCCCACATCGAATTTATAGCTGGCGATACCCGTATCGGCTTTGAGCTGCTGGGCGGCTGCATCATTGCCGGCATAATTGGCAACCACTGTGAAGCCGCTTGACTGAAGTTGCTCGCAAATCGCGCGTCCAATACCGCGTGTTCCGCCGGTTACCACTGCTATGCGTGTCATCGCTCATCCCTTCGCTTTAAAACTATGGCGCAAGGCTAATGCGCTGCCATTGATGCGCAAGGGGGAAGGCTTGCGCAAAGCGCGCCAGCATACGAATTCTTCAAAAGATTAGGCCGCGGAAGAGCGCTTAGAAGCGGAACTGCGTTCCCACATAGACCGCTTGGCTGTCCTGAACCGTAGAATCGGTCAAAGGCGCAAGCCGGTCGTTTTCTTGGCTGATGCGCACGCCAGCTGTCACGTCGAGGTTTTTCGTCACGCGGTAAGAGCCGCCCAGATCAACCGATTGATTGCCCTGGCCTTGCAAAGTTCCTTGGGCGCGGCCCGCTGGTTCCTTATCCTCTAGCGCAATGCGCGGCTGGAACCGGCTTGGCTTGTCAGCGGCGGTGCTGGTTGCAGGCTCAAAGCTTGCAAGATCGGGCATAGCGATCTTCTGAACGCTTTCAGGCAAGGCAATCGGCCGTGCAAAGCTCTTGTAACCGCGCGCAATGCCCAAATTGTATCGCGTTGGCTCGATCGTCGCGATCCGTTCGCGAACGCCGGGCACTGCATCGACGGCAGAGCGAACCGAAATCGCTTGCGCTCTATCGCTATCGACCCGCACCGCTACAGTTACAGTGCGGTCGCCCACTGGCTTGGTGTTGGCAGGTGTAAAGCGAAAGCCGCGATCGCGCACATTTTCAGCGACACGGCGAGCAAGGCCTGGGTCGACCGAAGCTGGAGTAAAGACTGCGCGGACGCTAGCGGGAACTGCGGTTTGTGCGGTCTCAAAACCAACGACAGCAAGACCGGCTGAGGGAATTCCAAGCGCAAGGCCGACAGCACCCAGCAGCATGGGCCATTTGCCCGCTACCTTTGCTGAACCCTTGATCGCCACGTTTCCTGTCCCTGCCTTTGCTAAAGATTCGCTCGCAAAACTCGAACAAACCCAATGTTTTCAATCGCACCACTACTCTGAACCGTGGATGACTACCACCCCCGCCTTGCAAACAACTGTTGCTTGTTTGCCGAGTCGCTACACTGTTTACGCTAGGGAAGCTGGTCTGCCTATGCCGTTTTGGCCCTTATCGCCCTGCGAACAATGACCTGTTGCATAGTGCACACAGCGGCACACGTGCGATTCTGGATGAAGCAGACGGCCTGCGCCCTTGCCGACCCAGCTCATCAATCATGGCATTCAGCTTGCATACAGCGCTGAAACAGGCATAGCGCGGGAATACATCGCGATGGCCCTTGTCGAGTGTCATTGGGTGGCTATAGAAAGCTATAAGACCGCAAATTTTGGCAGGACACGCTCACATGATTGCTCCCGTAACCAAGCTCAACAACCATGCCATCGCTATTGGCCGCACTATCGGTTTGGTAGCGCTTGCAGGCACACTTGCTGCTTGCAGCGGCGGCGACCGACCCCGCGCGGATGTTGCCGCATCGCAAGTCAACACAATCGGTGTCAATTCCTACCTGTGGCGCGCCGCGCTTGAAACGGTCAGCTTTGCACCCTTGCTTCAGGCTGACAGTGCAGGCGGTGTGATCGTTACCGACTGGTACACAAATCCGGGCAATGCGGGCGAGCGAGTAAAGGTCACGGTGACCATTCTCGATCAGGATTTGCGCGCTGATGCCTTGCGCGTTGCAGCCAGCCGCCAAGTCGCTCAAGGCGGGGCATGGGTTTCAGCCCCCGTGCAAGCAGCAACCGTGCAAAAGCTTGAGGACATTATCCTCACCAAAGCGCGCGACCTTCGCCGCTCGACATATTCTTCCTGATCCGCGCTTAGCTACTCTCGATGACAGATACGCCATTTCATGCGCGGTTCGGTGAGAAGTTCGAACCGGCGCAAGCTGATGCGCATTGGCAGGGCGCTTGGGAAAGCGCGGCCACTTTCGAAGCCGATAGCCAGTCCGACAAACCCAAAAGCTATGTGCTGGAGATGTTTCCCTATCCCAGCGGGCGCATCCATATGGGCCATGTCCGCAATTACACCATGGGCGATTGCCTAGCGCGGTATAAGCGTGCGCGCGGATTTGAAGTGCTCCATCCGATGGGTTGGGATGCCTTCGGCATGCCCGCAGAAAACGCCGCGATGGAAAAGGGCGTGCATCCCGGCGGCTGGACTCGGGCCAATATCGAAACAATGAAAGCGCAATTGAAGCGGATCGGCTTTGCGCTTGATTGGAGCCGCGAGCTGGCAACGTGCGAACCGGATTATTACGGGCACGAACAATCGCTGTTCATCGATTTGTACGAAGCGGGTCTGGTCTATCGCCGCCAAGCTGAAGTCAATTGGGATCCGGTTGACATGACCGTCCTTGCCAATGAGCAA
>CALLIO010000223.1 GCA_938009055.1 uncultured Altererythrobacter sp. | reverse complement strand
GAGCGTTCCTCGATCACTGTCAGATCAACCGGCAGCGCGCCCGACCGCAGCGAGATCGCCAATTGGTTAGCAGTCTCAGGCGTGAAGCTGCCCGAGATTTGCGCTTGGCCGCCGGTGATCGGCTCGTTGATATTGGGGGCGGAAAGCACTTCCCCATCTAAGATGATGGCGAAGGGCTTGTTGACGTTTTCGGAGGTCAGCTTGGCAAATTTGCGTCCGCCATCGGTATCGAACTGAATATTGACCACGCTCTCATTGGTTTGCGCATCAACACCCGGCTGCGCGCCGGTCAGACTGTCGCCGCGAATACCGCCCAAGCGCACAACGGCAATGGAGCGTCCGACATTAACTGGGTCATCTTCAGTGTAAGGGAAAATCTCGCTGCCTGCTGGCGCAATGCCAGCGGCGATATCGGTCTGCAGCGCGTTGAGATCAACCAGCTTGAACTCAAGTTTTGCGGTTTGGCCGAGCAATGCCTTTAGCTCTTCAGGGTCTTGCAAGCCGGGCACTTGAACCACGATCCGCGTATCGCCCTGCTGGATGATCGTTGGTTCGCGCGTGCCGAGTGCGTCGATCCGTTTGCGGACAACTTCGGTCGCGCTTTCCATCGCATTGGAGACCGCCGTGTCGAGCCCGTCCTCGGTTGGATTGAGCACCATGCGCTGCCCATCGACGACCGACAATTCCCATTCCGGCGTCAGGCCGGTTCCCGCCATCAGCGGCTCGAGCAATTCGCGCGCACGATCGAGATCGGATGCTTCATTGAGCAGAAAGCTCATCTGCCCGCCATTGGTCGCGACATCGCCGATCCGGATACGCGGTTCGGCATTTCGCATCAGGCTGCGAACCGATTCCTCAACATTTTCAAGACGCTGCTGGGCAACTTGTTCGCGCTCAGCCTCGAGCAGCAAATGGCTTCCGCCAGCCAGATCAAGTCCCAGACTGATCTCTGGGTCGGGCAAAGCTTCGGGCCATTGCAACCCGCTATTGCTGGTCAGCGATGGCACAGCGGCCAGCATCGCGACAATCGCGACGGCCCATAGCCAAATCTTCTTCCAGGTTGGAAATTCAAGCATAGTGTAAGTGTGCCCTCAGCCCGTATGCCAGTGCTTTAATCGTTTGCGGCCGAGCCGCCCTTGGGAATGACTTCGCCGATTGTGTGCTTGACCGCTTTGACTTTCACGCCCTTAGCAAGCTCCAGATCGACATATTGGTCATCGACCTTGGTGATCTTGCCGACAAGACCGCCAGCGGTGACGACTTCATCGCCTTTTTTCAGACCTTCAACCTTCTCAGTGTGTTCCTTCTGCCGCTTCATTTGTGGGCGAATGATAAGGAACCAGAAGATCAAAACCATGCCGACAATCGGCGCCCAGGTCATCCACGTAGGGGGTTCACCAGCTCCAGCAGCAGCGGCAGAAAGAAGGTCGATCATCATGGAAGCAAGGCCCGTTTCAAGTGGTTAGAATATGGCTGAGGAGTGTGTTGGATCGAGCGCTTTTGACACACTCATCCTCTCCCCTCTCAAAGTTAGTTGGGCGCGGTTAGCAGTATTGCAAGAGCCCCGCAATAAATCCGGCAAAGCTATACCCGTCCGCCTGTGCGCGCTTGCCAGCCGCGCCGACCGCTCCTATAGGCGCGTCTCCACTGGTATCGGGATGTGGCGCAGTCTGGTAGCGCACTATACTGGGGGTGTAGGGGTCGCTGGTTCGAATCCAGTCATCCCGACCAGTGGAAGTCTCCTCCCATTTGCACGAAAAACGCGTGATCGCCTCGCTCCTTTGGGGAGCGTCAGGGGCTGATCTCGCGTCATCTCGATTTATCTATGGGTTATCTCCCTTTCCTACATGAACCCATTTGGTTAGCCATAGTGCGACTCGGAAACAGGAGCACCCAATGGCCCTCATCGAAACGCTAATCGGCCCCATCGCATCGATCATCGACAAAATCATCCCCGACAAGGAAGCACGCGCCAAGGCGAAGCTAGAGCTTCTCAAGCTGGAGGGCAGTCAGGAAATGACCATGATCGAAGCGCAATTGCAGGCGATCGTCGCCGAAGCGCAATCGAAAGATCCCTGGACCAGCCGCGCGCGTCCCAGCTTTCTGTATGTGATGTACGTCCTCATCCTCACCGCGCTTCCGATGGGACTGCTTTCTGCCTTTAACCCCAGCGCCGCGGCCGACATTGCGAGCGGCATGAACACCTATCTCGGCGGACTGCCAGAGGAACTCTACATGCTGTTTGGCACTGGCTACCTCGGCTACACCGCCGCGCGCCAATGGGGAAAGGTCAAGGGCGTCGACAAGTAAATCCCAGCACGAAAGTGAATCGCGCATTCACCACGAAACTAGGTAGAAACCCCTAACCTCGTTTTCGTGCTATTCTTTTGTTTCCAAGCGACAAACCCGCTCTCCATTCAATCCAGTGAGAGGGAACGCTGCCAGATGCAAAAGCGGATCGACCTGACCGACTTGGAAGTCGGCATGTTCGTGCAAAGAATGCTCGGCAGTTGGTTCACCCACCCATTCTGGAAAGCCCAATTTGTCATCGAGGATAAAGAGCGGCTGCGCGCGCTACAGTCCAGCAAGCTTGAAGGGGTCATAATCGACGTTTCAAGGGGCAAGGATGTTGCGCAGAAACAAGTGGCCAGTGGTTCGAGCTCAAAACCCAGTTCACGCGCCAGAGTCCAAGCGCTGCAAAAACGCCATTCAATCGACCGCAAGCCGCAGATCCCAGCCAGCGTTGCAGACGAGATGCACGCTGCCAATCGGGTCGCGGAAAAGGCCAAGGACCGGCTGGAAAAAGCTTTCCTCGCCGCACGGCTTGGCAAGGTTCTCAATGTGCGGTCAGTCCAGCCGATTGTGAGCGATATTCAAGCCTCGGTTGAGCGCAATTCGCAAGCCTTTGCCGGGCTCATGCGGTGCAAGCTCAAGAACGAGCTGGTTTACCAACACTCGCTGTCTGTCAGTGCGCTGATGATCTCGCTTGCACGGCGGTTGAAGCTGCCCGAACGCGATGTTTGTGATGCGGGACTTGCCGGGCTTTTCCTCGACATTGGGGTCAATTTCTTCCCGCCAGATGTGCAGCCAAAGGATGGCGACTTTCGCAATGTCGACGCCAAGATTTGGGAGCAGCATGTGCTGCTTGGCTATCGCGCTTTGCAAAATGACGAAGGGTTTCCAAAAGCGGTGCTCAACGCATGCCTTCAACATCATGAGCGGATGGATGGCAGCGGCTTTCCCAATGGCACCAGCGGGGAGGATATCGCCAAAATCTCGCGCATGGCGGCGATCTGCGACACTTTCGATTTTCTGCTGACCAGCTCTGACGCTTCTGCTGCGCTCGATCCGGCCAAAGCGATTGAGCAAATGGCCCAGATGAAAGGCGCTTTCGATCAGGATATCTTTCGCGCTTTCATCGAATCTGTCGGGCTTTATCCCATCGGCTCCTTCGTCAAGCTGCGCAGCAACCGGCTGGCGATGGTGATTGATGAAGACCCCAAGAATAGCGCAAAGCCAGTTGTGCAAGCCTTCTACTCCTACACCACTGGCGAACAGACCAAGCCCATGCGGATCGCTCTTGCCAAAGCCGGAGTGGAGCATGAGATCATCGATATCGCGGACTTGTCAGAGCTAGACCTGCCTCCTGTCGAACATTTGCGCGAGACGTTATTTTTGCGCGCATACAAGGCGCCTTAAGATTTCAGGCTGAGATAAAGGCCGAGCTCCCGCCTCTTCCAAGCCCCCCTCTTTCAAGCAAGCCGCATTCTCGCTAACGCTTGGGCCATGACTAACACGATCCTTGTCCTCAACGGCCCCAATCTCAACCTCCTCGGTCTGCGCGAACCAGAGATTTACGGCTCTGACACGCTCGATGATATTGCCGGGCGGTTGGAAGATCAGGCATCGGCTGCTGGCTTTGCGATTGATATGCGCCAGACCAATCACGAGGGGATGTTGGTCGATTGGCTGCACGAGGCCAATGCTGAAGGCGCAAGGGCCGTGCTGCTCAATGCGGGGGCTTACACCCATACCTCTATCGCCCTGCTCGACGCGATCCGCGCAATCACCGTGCCGGTTGTCGAAGTGCATTTGTCCGATCCCAAGACCCGCGAGGAATTTCGCCACACCTCTTACGTTGGCATGGGCGCTGTAAAGACGGTCGAGGGGCACGGCGCGAAGAGCTATGAAATCGCACTCCAGCACGTGATTGACGGGGACATTTAGCCCGCCGCCCTCTGATTGCGCTTGCCAGTCATGCGCTTGCAACATAATTAGCCGCACAAGAGTTTACGCAAGGGAAGCTAATGGCTGAAACAAAGTCGGGTGGTCGCTCATCCAAGAGTAAATCTGGCCCAAAGTCCGGAATGAATGTCGATACCGATCTCGTCCGCGAGCTGGCAGAGCTGCTCAACGAAACCGGTCTTACCGAAATCGAGGT
>CALLIO010000222.1 GCA_938009055.1 uncultured Altererythrobacter sp. | reverse complement strand
AGGGATGGAAGTCGCCGCGCCGCTGATGCCCGGCGTTACCATGTGCGATGACCCCTATGCCGCGATTACCGGTGCAGATGCGGTGGCGATTGTGACCGAATGGGACGCGTTCCGCGCGCTTGATCTGGGCCGCGTGATGGAGCTTGCCAACCAGCCGGTGCTGGTGGATTTGCGGAACATCTACCGACCCGATGATGTGCGCAGCGCAGGCTTTGAATATACGAGCGTTGGACGGGGTTAATTACCCCGATAAGGTACGCCTGAGATGACAATGGTGCCGTCCACAAACTCAGCGGTCGATTTGGGTCTGTCGCCCACAACCCTGAATTCAAAGCTTGGCAGAGGCACATAGGCATAGCGCCCTTCGAACCCCGTCAATTGCATCTTATTGAGATGCGGACGAAAATAGCGTGAGGCCAGCTTCTTTGCATGGGTCCCGAATGACATCTGCTTCGACGGCAATCTGGGATGCTCGAAACCTGTATCACGGGTAACGTGCAAATCGTGGTAACTCCCGTCAGGTCTGAAAATCACTCCCAATTCAACACGCCCGCCGCGCCGACTGCCCAGAGCCCGATAAAACGACCCATTGTCCGCCAAGAGGGGCAAGATGCGCTCGATATTGCCGACCGGTTCCAATCCATCCGGCCAATGGCCCAGAACCTCAATCTGCGCGCCTTCAGGCAATGTTTGAGCGATTGGCTTACCCGTAATGACATCAAGCTCGCCCCATTTGAGGAAGGAAAGCGCATGTTTTCTAAGCTCGGTATCATCGCTCGCCAAGCGGTGTTGGGATATGCGCACCCACAGCTTCCTAACCCGCTCCAGCTCGGTTTCAGAAAGCTGGTCTGTGACGTAAGGCGAGTAATCCTTAAGGAGCCCTGCCGCCGCTTCGTAGTCGGGCTTTTCTGCAGCGCCGCTTGTGATCGCTTCTGCAACTTCAATATCAATCGGGCGAAGCCTAGGCCGAGGTCCTCTAATCGTGTCTCGGCCATAAAATTGCGGCACCAGTTCAGCCGCTTTCTGAAGGTCGAAATAGGGGCTGCGCGGGGCCATCAATTCGCTCAGGATCAACCGGTCGCGCGCAGGATTATTGCCAAATTGCGCGACGGACTTTTCCCAATACGGCTCTGTCAGCAAAACCGCGCGTACCGCATCTTCCTCAAAACCGCGCGGCAATCGGTCAATGTAAAAGCCCGAGCCGCAAAACCCTGCGTGGAAATTTTCGCTCAGCATCCAGGCACCGATCTCAACCTCGTCCCGCCTCGGTTTGGAAAGCGTGTCAGGTGCCCAATTACGAAAGTCATTCAGGGCCGTTTCGACAGGGTAGTAGCTATCAATGATCAGCCCGCTACGAACGGGCGACCCCACCGCTGTGTCAGCCATCTGAAATGCAAAGTCACGCCTTTTGCCGCAGCCGTGCTTTCCTTCAGCCATCGACTGGATAATGGACCGGTATTTGTAATAATCCTCGCTGCCATTTTGCAGACCTACGAGTATCTGCTCGCGATCCCGCCAGATTTTGCGGCATCCACTACGACGGTCGATGGGCTTTTCGGGCTCGATCACGGTCACGCGGAGTGGGGTGCAAGCCTTTGCGCTCATTGGGGTGGCGACCGCAAGCGTTCCCGCGACAAGCACGCATTTAACGGCAAGGGAACGCAAAGTTAAAGCCATCTCCAGATCCTACACTATTCCGCCCGTTTTCCTACATTTTACCGCGCCGCTATGTTCATGCTGGCTCTTTGAAAATTGCATGATTGGCGCATGTTGAAATGCGTGCACGGAAGTACAGCGCTGCGCATGTGTTTCATCAACTAAACCCCGCATCTGCGGCATCGTGACGCTGCGAATCGCGCATTGCTCACTGCCCTTTCAGGTTTTGCATCTCGCCAAAGCTGGCGCGCGCGCCGCAGCTGATAAAGTCGGCCGCTTCATCCGGCGTGTTGCCCAAATTTCCGCTGTAAGCAGGGGTAAGCATGCCGCCCCAAACGCGGAACATGCGCACATCCTTTCTGCCCTCGGCCCGCGCCACATACCAGCCGGTCTTCGCGTCATAGGATGTGTCGGCTTGCCAGCCGCAAGTGTGGGCGTTCGTGCCCACCGCATCGCCCTCGATCCTGATGCCACCATCCTCCAGTCCGGTCAAAGTGACTTGCTGCATGGCGGCGCGCTCCAGAACAGGGCGGATGCGCGCGTAAAGGTCGGTCTTCCGCATCGCATCGCTTAAGCGCAGCACATCCTGGTGAAAGGTGATTTTGGCATCGGGAGCCAAAATAAGCTCGGTCCCCATCGAGGCCAGAAGTTCGCCAATCCGGTCTTCATAAGCTTGTTCGACACAGGCGGCATCCTCGCAAGCATTGCGTCGCTTGAGCCAGTTGCGCTGGGTCCGGTCAGAGACCCGCCGCCCCTCGCGATATTGCGCATAGGCTTTGTCGAGATCACGGTCGAGCTTGCGCAGGCGGCTTTGATAATCGCCGCAGATGATCCACTCAACCTCAGCGCCCGCATCCTCGCAATCAAAGCTTGGCGCATCGCGGCCAATCTCCAGCGCATCGGAACGCAGCGATTGGGCTTCTTGGGCTGTGATACGCCCGCCCAAATCCTCTTCATCAGCGGGTCTACGCGAGCTGGCGAGCACTATGCTTGTGCCCCACTCTATGCCGGACATGTTCGCCAAGGCTCGCGGGTGGATGCGGGTGCTTTCGAAAAAGGCCTTGTCGAAATCGTCATAGCCCCAGACCGGAAATTCAGCGAGGTCGGCTGCCGACATATCCGCGCGGGAGAAATTGGCACCCGAACTGCCGCCACATGCCTCGTCCAGTGTGATCCCGCATTCGAAGGCAAAGCCAAGCATGAGCGTGTTTGAAAAGTCCGCTTTTTCAAGATTGCTCTTCCAATAGGCCCCGCGCCACAATCCGCCGCGCAGATTGGCTCCGGCGAGATTCGCACCCTTGGCGTTGACCCCGATGAAGCGGATGCGATCAAGCTCCATGCCCGACCAATCAGCGCCTTCGATTGAGGACAGGATGAGCGAGGAATAAGTGAATTCGCCGCCGGGTGTTTTGGTGCCCGACAGATCCGCCTCGTATAGGCATCCGCCCTGAAGCTTTTCGAGCATGACGGTGATGTCTTCGTCCGCAAATTTCGCGCCATAGACCACAGCTTTGGGATGATCGAACGCTTCGAGATAGGTCGCCAGCTCATCCGCGCTCGCCATACCGCGCGCGTCCACAAATTTGGCATCGGCGGGTAGCGCGCATTCTTCGCGGATATTGGCGATCTGGTCGGCTTCCAGGGGTCTTGTATGCTCACCACCCGCGCTCAACGCCAACGCCGCAATCGATCCGAAAATGTCCAGCATGTCAGCCCCACCTGTAAATAGAGGCCAATATTAGATCATTATCTGGCTGAACGCACGGTGATTGGCGAAGGGCGCGGGCGGCGTGGCTTAATCTGTAAGAACATCAGGGGGCCGCATAAGCCGGGTTCTGTCATGGCGGCGGTTTCCCAAAGGGACCATTCCGCCAAGGGCAGCCATTCATCTAGGCCGTCCATTACTGAACGGCTCAAGCAGCCAACCCGGACCTCTCGGCGCGAGACACGCCTGCTGCATAAAGCAGCACGAGGCCCCTATTTGGCCTTGCTCCGGGTGGGGTTTGCCGTGACGGGCCGTGTTACCATGACCCCGGTGCGCTTTTACCGCACCCTTTCAACGTCACCTGTGAGTTTGGGCCTGTGGCCTTTGCTCCATCGGCGGTATACTTTCTGTGGCACTGTCCCTCGGGTTTGGCCTTGCGGCTTTCCCCGGGCGGGCGTTACCCGCCACCCTTGTTTCGTGGAGCCCGGACTTTCCTCGCGCTTCTTGCAAAGCCCGCGGCTGCCTTGGCCCCCTGACCTGCAGCGCTTTACAGGCAAGCTGCGCAAAGGAAAAGGGCCGACCCCGCCAAAGCGAAGCCGACCCTCCCCAAAGTGCCTTGTTCGGATGCGTTCGGACTTAGTCCTCAGCATCACCTAGCAATGTCTTCCAGATCAGCGCGCCAATGGCGGCGCCGATCAGTGGTGCGACCCAGAAGAGCCAGAGCTGCGGCACAGCGGCAGTGTCAGCGTAAAACGCAACACTGGTTGAACGAGCAGGGTTAACCGATGTGTTCGAAACCGGAATGGAAATGAGGTGAATCAGCGTCAGCCCCAGACCAATCGCAATCGGCGCAAAGCCAGCGGGAGCTTTGGATGATGTTGAGCCGAGGATGATGATGAGGAACAGCGCAGTCAGCACCACCTCTGCTATCAGCACAGCGGTCATTGAATATCCGCCGGGCGAAAGTTCGCCATAACCGTTGGAGGCAAATCCGCCTGCTTCAAATCCGGGCGCGCCGCTGGCGATCAGATAAAGCGTGCCTGCAGCAACAAACGAGCCAAGCACTTGCGCTACCCAATAGGGAATAAGCTCGCCAAAGCTGAAACGGCCACCAATTGCGAGGCCAAGCGAGACGGCTGGATTGAAATGTCCGCCCGAAATGTGGCCGACGGTGTAGGCCATGGTCATCACGGTCAGACCAAAGGCCAGCGATACTCCGACAAAACCAATGCCGAGCTGAACGCCGCCGGGATCGGTCAAGAACATCGCGGCCAACACGGCTGAACCGCAACCTCCGAAAACCAACCAAAATGTGCCGAAGAACTCGGCTGCCAACTTCTTAATCATGGGACTCCCCTCCCTTGTTATGATTATTCAAATAGCGAATTTGTAAAATCTGAATGCCTTAAAGCACACTTCCTCCCTCTATACTGTGACAAGTTGTAAAATCTTTGTCTTCAAACCTATCTTGTAACGCCGCGATCCCGGTCGAGCAAAAGCTGGAACAATATTGCGCGAACTTGCCCATCGACTTCACCATCGATGCGTTCAGGCCGCCAGCGCCGTTGAAGCGCCTCAACCGCCTTGCGCCCATCGGTGACATCATAGCCAAAACGCTCCAGCGCGAGATAGAACGCGCCGTCATTGTCAAACGGATCACCCAGGTCGAGCTTTTCAGGCCGCGCCAGACACAGGCCATGATCGGCCAGCACTTCCCACGGGAACATCTCACCCGGGTCTAGCTTACGCTCGGGCGCGACATCGGAATGGGCAACCACATTGGCGCGTGGAATATCATAGGCCTTCACAATCCGCGCCAACAGCGGGATCAGCGATGCAATCTGCGCAGGCGCGAAGGCGCGCGCGGGTTCGCCGCCATAATGGCCCAAATTATCAAGCTCGATGCCGATGCTGGCCGAATTCACGTCCCGCTCGCCGCGCCAATAGCTCTTGCCGGCATGCCATGCGCGCTTATCCTCTGGCACCAGCCGCGTCACTTCGCCGCTCTCGGCAATCACATAATGCGCGCTGACCTGCGCTTCTGGATCGCACAGCCGCGCTATCGCTTCATCGGCGCTGTGCATTTCGGTGTAGTGGAGCACTGCCATTGAAATCGGCAGCTTACGCTCGTTGCAATTGGGCGAGAGGCGCTCGCGGTGAACCAATTCGTCACCAGTATCGTCGCGGGGTTCGCGGCCCGCCATCGGCTAACCAATCATGCCTTCTGGCTGGGGCAGCACCGCGCCAAGCACCAGCGCATCGTCGGACCGCTTATATTGCAGCCCGCCGCCCGTCTCTTCTGCCAGCAATGCGATCATATGCGCGGCAGCTGTGCGGCTGGAAAGTTCGCTGGCGGCCATATTGCCTTCAATCGCCTCTCCAATCGCATCGTCAAAGGCGACGCGCGGCCCGCTAGCCCTCACCACGATTTCGGCCGCACCCTCGCGCAATTCCGCGCCAATATCGAGCGTTCCGCCGCGCACCAGCGCGTCCATCGCGATCTGGGCGAAGTTGAGCATCACCTTGACCGCGGGCTTGGGCAGGCTGGATCGTTCGATGGCCCAATTGATCTCCACCCCTTTTGACCCTTCGGCCAGTGCGTTAATCACATCCTGGCTTTCCTCGACCGGCACCGCATCGCCAAACCCGCCCGCTGCGCCAAAAGCGAGCCGAAAGAATTTGAGTTTATTGGTGGAAGTGGTGGCGCTTTGCTCCATCAATTCAACGCATTGCTTGCGCATGGCAGGATCAGTCTCGTCGGCCAAAAGCTCAAGCCCGTTGGACAAGGCCCCGACGGGCGAGAGCATATCGTGGCACAGGCGCGAGCAAAGCAGAGCGGCCAATTCGGTAGCGGAAGTTTGCGTCATATCAGGCGATCCCGGAGCCTTTTCTCATTATGTTGGGCACGTTAGATGCACAGTCTAAGGGGAAAAAACCGCGCCCGCCAGTTTCCATAAGCAAAAGCTGTTGGAGAATGGACCAATTCGCCACGATGGGCGCAGGGTCTAGCTTGCGGAGACTGAGCAGAAAAGCGGCGTGAAACCCTCTTTCGTGCTGCGCCAGAAAGCCACTTTACCCTCGCCCCAAATCGCCCAGATCGCGCCATCACCGGCGGCCATCCTGGTATCGGTTGCAGAAGGCGTTGCCTCGCC
>CALLIO010000221.1 GCA_938009055.1 uncultured Altererythrobacter sp. | reverse complement strand
ATTGTCGAAGGTGCATCCGTCCCCGTCCTTGTCGATGCAGGCGTTGGTACTGCCAGCGATGCTGCTGTTGGCATGGAGCTTGGCTGCGATGGCATATTGATGAATACGGCGATTGCTGAAGCGAAGGAGCCAATTCGCATGGCGCGCGCAATGAAATTGGCTGTTGAGGCAGGGCGCGAAGCTTATTTGTCTGGCCGCATGGGGCGGCGCAAATATGCTGATCCCTCCAGCCCGCTTGCAGGCTTGATTTGATTAGAACGGCATAGTGCGCGCGGCTTTAAACCCGCGCGATTTTTCCAAAGCCCTTACGCGTTATTAACCAAACTGCGCGATTGTCTCCTTCGAACCCGAACGGGTCAAAGAAGGAAGAAACATGGCCATCACTGGCAACGCAACGATGAGCATCAATGAAATGCGCGAGTTCGCAGGCTTCGAGCCTGCCGAGCAGCGCTATATCAAACGCGCTTTGGATATTGGTCTTGGGCGCCGCGATGCTTTCAAATTGTGGGCACGTGATGAAGGCGAAAATGCCGCCATCCGCAGCCAATATGTTGCCTATCAGGAATTGAAGACTTTGCGCTATGAAATGCCGCGCGATGACAGTCTGGATGAAGTCGCTGGCTTTGTTGGCAAGATGACGCGTGTCGCTGCCTTTGATCTGGGTCAGGAACGCTTATCGAGCTTTTCTGCTTTTCGCTTTCTTTACGAACGTTTGCTTGGCGCTGAAGTGCGTCCGTGGCTGCCCAGCATTTTTTGCTCAGCCGCTGCATTGCCGCAAATCCGCCCGCACCAGCGCAAGGTTTTGCTGCAATCTTTGAGTGAAGCGGCCGCGACAGCTCCGGGCTGGTCGACACGCGAGCCGAACTTCTATCCGGAATATGTCGAAGAGGCTGAGGCTGCTTGAGGCGACTGTCCGCTATTGGGCCAGCGTTAGACTCCAATGAATGTCGGCTATTGGGGTGGAAAGGGGACATACTTAGCTATCGATTCGTGTGAATGATATGCAGATCACCGTCGACAAAACCTAATGCGACCCCTTCGACTGATTTTAGGGTCGCGGCCAGTCGATTGTCACTATCCAAAATTGTCCGAATGATCTGCGCGGTTTTTGATAGGCAATCTTCCCAGCCATCCGAGCAAAACGATTCTGGGATGTCGAAGTTTCGACTTTGAGATGGTTCCCAGACCTCTGCGCAGGCCCAATCGGGATCGTTCTCGTCAAACTCGCCTGCACCTACCAATTCAATTCCAAATTTTGAGCCCTCCTTAGATTGCTCAAAAAGATTGAATGAGAACGCTGAAATCTCACGCGGAAGTTCGGAAGGCAAACTGCCATCCAGCCAACGCGCAAAGTCTTCACTAAACGACATCATACTCTACCTTTAGGCGTGTTTTCTGTCAGTCCGCAATTGGGTCGTTAGCGGAATGACAGCTTACGGGCCGGCCCCTCAATAAAGCCCTTCAAGCTTCTCCGAATAGCGATCACGGATCACGTGACGCCGGATTTTCATGCTCGGCGTCATTTCCTCGTTCTCAATCGCGAATGCTTCATCGGCAAAGGTGAATTTGCGCACCTTTTCGATCACGGACAGATCCTTGTTCACTCGGTCCACCGCTCCGCGCACTGCTGATTTGAATGCTGGCAAATCTTGAAGCGCTGCCATGTCGAACTTTTCATCATTCGCATTGGCCCATTCCAGCGCCCATTCCGCATCAGGCACGATCAGGCCAACAACATAAGGTCGCTTGTCGCCAGCCACCATGGCTTGCGCAATTTCCGGTTGAAGCGTGAGCATCCCTTCGATCTTTTGCGGAGCGACATTATCGCCCTTGTCATTGACGATCATATCCTTTTTGCGATCAGTGATCACAATCCGGCCTGCTTCGTCCAAATGGCCAATATCGCCAGTGTGAAGCCAGCCATCCTTAACCGTTCGCGCCGTTTCAGCCTTATTGCGCCAATAGCCTTTCATCACCAGCTCGCCGCGGCACAAGATTTCGCCATCCTCTGCGATTTTGATTTCTACCCCGCGCATGGGCGGGCCAACCGTATCCATCTTGAGGCCGGTTTTGGGCCGGTTGCAACTGATGATCGGGCCGCTTTCTGTCTGGCCATACCCTTGCAGCAAGGTAATCCCCATTGCGTCGAAGAAATTGCCAATATCAGGATTGAGCGGCGCGCCGCCTGAAACCATTGCTTTTACTCGGCCACCGAAACGGTCGCGGATTTTGGGCCGCAAAGTCTTTTCCAAAACAGCATTCATCGGCTTGTCGCGTTTGCGTTTGCGCCCTTTGGCCGCTTCGCGTTCTGACATGTTGAGTGCGCGGTCCATTAGGAAATTGGCGACTTTGCCTTGTTTCTGCACCTGCTTCATAATCCGCGTGCGCAAGACTTCGAAAAGCCTCGGGACGACGACCATAATGGTGGGTCGGGTTTCCTCGATATTGCTGGCGAGCTTTTCCAGCCCTTCAGAATAGAAGATTTCTGCCCCCATCGCGATCGGCAGATATTGTCCGCCTGAATGCTCGTAAGCATGGCTTGCGGGCAGGAACGATAAGAAACGCTCGTTATCGATCCCGAAATCCTCATCGACGATTTCCGCAGCGCCTGCGATATTGCACAGGATTGCGCCATGATGCTGCATTACGCCGCGCGGTGCGCCGCCTGTGCCAGAAGTGTAGATGAGGCAGGCCGTGTCTTCGCGATTGAAGCCCTTCATTCGCTCATTGACTTCAGCGCGCGCTGCAAAGGCATCGCCTTCGAGCATTTTACCCCATTGGTGGAATTCAAAACTGCCCGCTTGGTGGCGGTGCAAATCCTCAATCCCGATCACATGCTCGGCAATGCCGGACGCTTGTAAAGCTTCGTGCAGCGGTCCGAGCAATTTCTCAGTTGAGACAAACACAGCCCGCGCGCCTGAATTGTCGAGGATATGGACATGATCGCGCGCAGTGTTGGTGATGTATGTGGGAACAGTGATGCATCCTGCTGCCATCACGGCCAAATCAATCATGCACCATTCGGGGCGGTTTTCAGAAACCAATGCAACGCGGTCGCCATCCTCCAGACCCAGCTTGCGCAGATTGGAAGCGATCAGGCAGACTTTCTCTGCCACTTCGCGCCAACTTTGCGTGACCCACTCGCCATCGTGCTTGTGCCCCAGAAAAGGAGCATCGCCGAGTGTGTCTGCGCGCTTCAAAAACAGCTCAACCAGACTGTTGGCCGTATCAATATCCTTCAAGTCCACCATCCGCTCATTCTCTCCCCAAACGGCGCGGTTTGCTATTATGCCAAGATGTAGGGCGTGCATGCCCTAGCGGCAAGCGGGAACGCTAGGGCGTGGTGCTGAGCAAGGGCTGAATGCGTGGGTCGGTCGCGACTTCCCAGCCCGTTTCCGTGCGCAACAAGGCATTGGCTTTGAGCGGGGGTGAAGCTGCGCGGATACGCGCGTGACCCAATGCTTTGAACGCGCCTTGCTTGGCTTCCAGCGCGCTGCCTTCTTCCAAAACGACCGAGGGGCCAAAGCCCATGATAAAGGGCATGGCGAGAGCTTCTTGTGCACTCATGCCAAAGTCAATCACGCCGATGATGGAGCGCGCAGTTTGAACGGGAATTGTCGGGCCGCCTGCTGCTCCAATGACCAGAAACGGTTCGCCCGCTTCGTCGAATACGATTGTCGGCGCCATCGAGCTGCGCGGCCGCTTTCCGCCTTCCACGCGATTGGCAACCGGTCTGCCATCTTGTTCAGGGCTTGAGCTGAAATCGGTAAGTTCATTGTTAAGATAAAAGCCGCCGAACATCAGACCAGAGCCAAATGCGCCCTCGATTGTCGAAGTGTAGCTCACCACATTGCCTTGGCCATCAGCGACTGAGAAATGCGATGTGCCATTTTCAGCTGGCTCAACGCCTTTTGCGATGGCGAGCGGCGCGCCGGGCGGCGTGCCTGCTTTGGCTTCAATACGCTTTGCCGGGTCAAGCAATTGCGATCGCTGGGCCAAATACTCAGGATCGACCAAGCCTTTCACTGGAACGGAAACGAAATCAGCATCGCCAATGTAAAGCGCGCGATCGGCATAAGCGACGCGTTGCGATTCCAAGAAGAGATGCCAGACTTGCGGATTGTCCGCGCCCATCGAAGCCAGATCAAACCGCTCGAGCTGGCCGAGAATTTGCGCAACCGCCACGCCGCCCGATGATGGCGGACCCATCCCGCATACAGTGTAGCTGCGATATTTCCCGCAAACGGCATCGCGCTCTTTCGCTTTGTAGCTGCTAATGTCGAGCGTGGTCATTGTGCCATCTTGCGGCGTCTTGCTGGCGATATATTCAGCCAGATCTTCTGCATTGTTTTCGTAAAGTGCAGACGGGCCAGTATCGGCCATATCGGCCAGAGCTTCAGCCAAATCGGGATTGCGAATGCGTGTGCCAACGCTCAGCACTTCGCCTTGCGCATCGAAGAAAATGCGCCGCGCGTCCTTAGTCAAACCAGCGCGCGCCTTGTTGCGGCCTGATAGCGAGCCATGCAGCCGCTTGTTCATGAGGAAACCGTCTTGCGCCAAGGCAATCGCTGGTGCGAACAAATCAGCCCAAGGCAGCTTGCCGTGGCTTTCATGTGCTTTGGCGACCACCAGGTGGCCTCCCGGCTCGAGTACCCGGGCGGCCTCGCGCGTCCAGGCATCGGTGTCCTCGCGCCAACGCTTCCCAGCCGCCTTGTTTCCAGTTCGACGCCAGTCCCGCCGGGGGCCGATCTCGGCATCGAACGCCGCGCGTTCGTCGGGTAGCCAGATGCTGCGCAGGTGCTGCAAGGGCAAGTAGTCGTAGGTCGACGGGTACGGCGGCGAGGTGATGATGGTGTTCACCGGCTTCAGGTCCATCTGGCGCGCATCGCCGAACTCGATCACGGGCTCGGGGGTGCCCTCGGGGACCGCCTCGCGTAGCGCTTCGATCCGACGTCCCAGCTCTCGAGCCTTC
>CALLIO010000220.1 GCA_938009055.1 uncultured Altererythrobacter sp. | reverse complement strand
GTCAGATAGATGTCGGACAAAATCGCCAAACTCCTGATACCAAATATCTGGAGCGCTCAGTTTACCATTCTTGTAACCATTCGCACCCCAAGCAGGACCATCGCGACCAGTTTCTTCACGCCAGACATGAATTTCGTCGATGTCACCACGACTTACATTCACATGTAGAGTTTCACTCACTCCGCAGGCTCGCTCACCTTGCAAGCGCGCGCAGGCTCCTCGCCTTGCAGCGCGGTCAGGCCAAGCCGCTCAAACATCGCCGCGTCACTATCATCGCCAGCATTGGGTGCGGTCAGCAATTTGTCGCCGGTGAAGATCGAGTTCGCGCCAGCAAGAAAGCACAAGGCCTGCGCGGCTTCGCTCATGCTTTCACGGCCTGCGGAAAGCCGCACCATACTCATCGGCATTGTGATACGCGCGGCGGCAACAGTGCGGACAAATTCAATATCGTCGATCTTCGCAAGCGGCGTATCGGCCAACATATCACCTAGAACGGTGCCCTTGACCGGAACCAACGCATTGACCGGCACGCTTTCAGGATGCTCGGGCAAAGTCGCCAGAGTGTGTACAAAGCCAACGCGATCCGCGCGCGTTTCGCCCATGCCAACAATCCCGCCGCTGCACACGTTGATGCCCGAATTGCGAACATGCTCAAGCGTATCGAGCCGCTCCTGAAACCCGCGTGTCGTAATCACCCGCTCGTAATATTCAGGGCTGCTATCGATATTGTGATTGTAATAATCGAGGCCCGCCTCGGCCAGCTGATCGGCCTGATGCGGTTCCAACATGCCCAAAGTCATGCAGGTTTCCAGCCCCATATCGGAGACGCCTTTTACGATCTCGACAATCGCGGGCATGTCGCGGTCTTTGGGATTGCGCCAGGCCGCACCCATGCAGAAACGCTGCGATCCGGCATCCTTCGCTTGCGCCGCGCGTTGCAGCACAGCCTGCACATCCATCAGCTTGGTCGCTTCAACACCGCTATCGGCATGCTGGCTTTGCGAGCAATAGCCGCAATCTTCAGGACAGCCGCCGGTTTTGATCGAAAGAAGCGTGCAGAGCTGCACTTGCTCAGGCGGATGGTTCTCGCGGTGAATGCTGGCAGCTTGAAAGAGCAGTTCAGTGAACGGAAGTTCGAACAGCTCCGCGATCTCCTCACGGGTCCAGTCGTTGCGGATATTCGTCACGCGGGTTTCCTTATGATCTAAGAGAACTTTGGCGGGCGCTTTTCAAAGAATGCTGCAATGCCTTCTCGGCCATCCTGATCAGCGTTCTTGGCAATACAGCGCCCTTCAATCTCAAGATGTGTCTCTAGCGTGTTATCAAGCGATGTACGCAACAGCCGCTTTGCATCTGCATTCGCCGCAAGTGAACCAGACGCAAGCTTTTCGCAAATGGCCCGCGCGGTTTCCAACGCTTTGCCTTCTTCGCTGACTTGCGTGATCAGACCCCATTCCGCCGCTTCCTCTGCGCTCAAAACGCGGTTGGTCAGGGTCAGCTCTTGCGCGCGGCGCATACCGATCAGGCGCGGCAGTGCATAGGTCGATCCACCATCAGGACTAAGCCCCGAAGCGGTATAGGCCATTGTGAACTTGGCGCGCGGCTCCGCGACGACAATATCGCCCATCAAGGCCAAGCTGAAACCAGCGCCCGCGGCAGTCCCTTCTATGGCTGCCACCATTGGAGCATCCATCCGCGCAAAGTAAGAAATCGCACGGTGCAATACATCGGCCATCTGTTTGAGGGCATCGCCAATATTTTGCTCTTGAGCGCGCATGAATTGCAGGTCCCCGCCCACAGAAAACATCTTCCCTTTGGCAGAAAACAGCACTGCGCGAATATCTGACCGAGTATCGCATTGACGCGCGGCGTTTGATAACTCCTCAGCCATACTGGGGTTTATCGCATTGCCCGCATCGGGCCGGTTCAATTCAACATGCGCTACACCGTCGGTGACGGAGAAATTTACGGAAGAAACGCTCATTCGGCTGCCTCGTCCAATCCTTCACCCAGTGGCGGCATATTGTGTCCGAGCAGCGTCAGAATATCCGCCGCGCATTCGACCACGTTGGAGCCCGGGCCATAGATCCCCTGGACACCCGCTTCGCGCAGGAAGTCATAATCCTGCGGAGGAATCACCCCGCCTGCAGTCACTTTGATATCAGGCCGTCCAGCTTCTTTGAGCAGACCGATCAGCTCGGGGATGAGAGTTTTGTGGCCGGCAGCAAGCGATGATGCACCGATCACATCAACATCTGCCTCTAGCGCCATTTCCAGCGTTTCCTGCGGGGTTTGGAACAACGGGCCGGAAATCACTTCAAAACCCATATCGTTAAAGGCTGATGCGATGACATTCGCACCGCGATCGTGCCCATCCTGCCCCATTTTTGCGACCATGATACGTGGTTTTCGGCCCAAACGGCGCTCTACTGCATCCACGCCATCGGTAACTTGCGCCCAGCGTTGGTCAAATTCGTAAGCGCTCTTATAGACACCCGACACTGGCTTTGGTGTGGCGTCATGACGCCCAAAAATGTCCTCCATCGCAGAAGAAATCTCGCCCAATGTCGCATCATGCCGCGCTGCCTCAACCGCCAGCTCAAGCACATTGCCACCACCAGAAGAACCTTCGGTCAGCGCCTTCAAAGCCGCCTGACACGCTGCTTCATCACGGCCAGCGCGAACCTGCTTCAAACGCTCGATCTGGCCTTGGCGAACTGCGTGATTGTCCACCTCCAGCGTTTCAATCTGCTCTTGCTCAGCCAGCTGATATTTATTGACGCCGACGATCACCGTCTCGCCCTTGTCTACGCTCGTCTGCTTCTGCGCAGCCGCCGTCTCGATTGCCGCTTT
>CALLIO010000219.1 GCA_938009055.1 uncultured Altererythrobacter sp. | reverse complement strand
TCAGGCGAGAGGATTTTCGCCGTATCCGCCATGAATTTCACGCCGCAAAAGGCGATCACATCCGCATCCGTGCCAGCGGCCATTTGCGATAGCTGGAGCGAATCCCCGACATAGTCAGCGATATCCTGAATATCGGGGGTCTGGTAATAATGCGCGAGGATCACGGCATTGCGCTCTTCCCGCAAGCGATTGATTTCGTCCAGAAGATCAGTCCCCGATGGGATTTTTGTCGCGTCGCTCATTCGTAAAGTGCCCTCGATAGTCCAATTCCCTCCGATATAGGGATTTTGCGGCTTTTTGCGAGCGCTTGTGGTAAACATTTGCGCGAGAGGGGAATCACGCAATGTACGATCTGAATTTGCAGGAAGCTTATTGTCCCGCGCAAGCAGACACAGTGATGCTGGAGCGCACAATTGGCGATGTGCTGCGCGAGAAGGCCGCTGCAATTCCTGATGCCAAGGCTTTGCGCGAATTGCTGCCAGATGGGACGATTGGCCGCGAGTGGACCTATGCCGAATTGCTTAACGATGCAGAGCGGGCGGGCAAGGCGCTCGCATCTCGTCATCCGGCGGGCACGCGCATTGCGATTATGGCCGGCAATTGCCCCGAATGGGTGCTGGTGCAATTGGGCGCAGCGCTGGCAGGCCTGACCATCGTCACCGTCAACCCGGCTTTTATCGCGCGTGAAGTGCGCTATGTGCTCGAGCAATCGGGCAGCGATGCGGTCTATTACCAAACC
The DNA here is from genome assembly GCA_938009055.1 of uncultured Altererythrobacter sp. Classification (GTDB taxonomy): domain Bacteria; phylum Pseudomonadota; class Alphaproteobacteria; order Sphingomonadales; family Sphingomonadaceae; genus Erythrobacter. Next base: position 2,764 of record CALLIO010000219.1, on the reverse strand, counting down.
GCCGTGCGCGGCACGCCCTTGCGGCCCGTGGTGGATGAGGCTGCAGCCGGGCTCGACGCATCAAGTTTTGTCATCGACATCACCGATCACGGTGAGCTTTTCGCAGGCGAGCAGGACGGCGAACTGCGCGAAACCAAACCGCACGATATCGCGATGATCCAATACACCAGCGGGACAACCGGCTTCCCCAAGGGCGTGCTGCTGCACCATCATGGCCTGGTTCAGAGCAATTGGGATGTCTACGCACGTTGGGGCCTGAGCGAGGGCAAAACCGTGCTCGCTCCGTTCCCTCTCTTTCACACAGCAGGGAGTGCGGTTTGCGTGCTGGGTTGCCTAGCGCATGGCGCGACGCTTCTGCTGGTATCGGTGTTTGATCCGGTGCCCGTAGTCCAAGCCATTGCGCGCGAGAAGCCAGAGATTATCGGCGGGGTCTCCACCATGATCTTCGCTTTGATCGAGGCTGCGAAAGCAACCGGCGCTGATGTGAAGGGGATCGAGCAGATCGTCAGCGGCGGCGCGATGGTTCCGCCTGAATTGAACCGCGCTGCACAGGAGGTGTTCGGCGTGCCGATCCTGATCGTTTACGGTCAGACCGAAACGTCTCCGGCGATCACCGCCGCATGGCCCGATGATAGCGGTGAAGAGCTGACCGACACGATCGGCCAGCCCTGCAGCCATATGGAAGTTGCGATTAAGTCGCCCAGTGATGGCTCGATCTGCGCAGTGGACAAGCAGGGCGAGATTTGCATGCGCGGCTTCAATATGATGGTCGGCTATAATGACAATCCTCAAGCGACCGCAGAGACGATTGACGCCGATGGCTGGCTCCACACAGGCGATCTGGGTTCGATGAGCGCGCGCGGCTATGTGAAGATCACCGGCCGGGTGAAAGAGATGATTATCCGCGGCGGTGAGAATTTGTTTCCTGCCGAGATTGAGGCGGTGATGATCCAGCATCCCGCGATCGCAGAGGTGGCCGTGGCGGGTGTGCCCGATGAAAAATGGGGCGAGATTGTCGCGTGCTTTATGCGGCTTGCTGACGGGGCCGAGCGTCCTGACGATATGGAATTGCGCAGCTTTGTACGCGAGCATTTGTCGCCGCAGAAAACGCCTGCGCATTGGATGTGGATGGAGGAATTTCCGCTAACCGGATCGGGCAAGATCCAGAAGTTCCAACTGGCTGAGAGTTTTGCAAAGGGGGAGCTGGGATGAATGTGACGCGCGCGTTTCAAACCTTTTTGCTGCCAATTCTTCTGTTTTGCCTGTCCGCTTGCGAGAAAGAGCATGGGACTACAACCGAGCAGCATGAACGATTCGAGGAACTCGACGCTGAGCATTTAGACCTTCTAAGAACAGGCTATAGCGAAGAACCACGAGACGGTTCCGATGAGGCGAAATGGGTCAATTGTCTGGCAAAGGTCTCGCGTGAGGCCCTCGCTGCATCCTCGCTGAGCAGATTGGAATGCGAAAGCTGGACTCATCAAGGGGTGACTTCGACCCTCATGGCTATCCAGGACGGTTCAAGAATTGTCCCGGTGATCGAATCCCGGCTGGCGAATGGAATTGCCTCCAAAGGCTATATCTTTGACCTGGTCGGAGGGCCCGGAGACAGGCCATTTTCAGCCTATAAACCTGCGACGAAGGAACTCATCGAGCAATTCGAGGGCAATGAGAACGTCACGCTGCCCATGCCAATGCAAGAGCTGCCTTATATGGAATTGCTGAGGCAAGGATACACGTTGGCATCCGTGGCCTATTGGGGAACATCATTTCGAACGCTCTACATCAAAAATGAGTTGGAGGAAGGTGCCAAAGACGTTGCGCTCGCGCATGCATATTACGAAGCTGCTGATGGCGGTGACCTCGCGGTAGTTGCCGGGAGTCTGGGCAATCACATGGCGCTGGCAGCTTTGGGCAAAGAGCAGATTGAAGGCATGAACTTTTTGTCCATGGTTCCCGTTATGGATGGCTTGCAATTTCATCTGAGGAAATATCGTGCCAATACCCCACGCGACAAGCGGGGCAAGAATTGGCGGACACTAAGCACGTTTCGGTTGGAAGCAGGTCAACAAGTTCACGCTATCAAAGGGTTGTTCAATAACGATCGATATCTCGACACTTATATTGCCGACAATGATCTGCCCTTTAAGACGATTGAGCCAAAGGAAGCATGCTCAAGGACGGTACTCGGAAGCCAAGATCCCCGCACGGAAGACTACATAAACTCGCGGTCGGATTATCCCGAGCATGTCATCATCCTAGACACTGATCACGGCGTTCTTGCTGAAGCGCCGGATCAGATGCGGGCAATCATCAAAGCGTTCGTCGAGTGCATCGACAATCGCGAAAAATAACCGCCCAAAAAAAGGGCGAGCCATCGTTGGCCCGCCCCTTCTGTCTTTTCGCCTTTTTAGCGCTACCTTACAATCCGTCGACGCTCTTGCTGACGAGGATGTTCACCGCAACGCGGCGGTTTTGCGCCTTGCCTTCTGGCGTATCGTTAGAAGCTGCCGGATCGGATTCAGCCATGCCAGTCGGTGACAGCATACGGTAGGGTTTCCAGCCGCATTGCTGCTGAAGATAATTGACCACCCGGCCAGCGCGCTTTTCGCTCAGCGTTTGGTTGATTTCGTAAGTGCCGGTGGAATCGGTGTAGCCAACGACCAGCAACAGCGCATTGTCCATCGCTGACGCCTGATTGGCAGAGAAGCACAGCTCCTCGCGCGCAGAGGCGGATAGATTGTGCTTGCCGGTATCGAAATAG
>CALLIO010000218.1 GCA_938009055.1 uncultured Altererythrobacter sp. | reverse complement strand
CGCCTTCATCAAAATGCTGGTCGTGCCGCTGATCTTCTTCAGCCTGGTGGCAGGCGTCGCGAGTATTGGCGATCTGGGCAAGCTGGGCAGCGTTGGTTGGCGCGCGCTTTTGATCTTTGTGATTACGGGACAAATGGCGGTTTGGCTCGGCCTCGCGATTGGCACGATTGCAAAACCGGGCGCTGGGCTTGATCCTTCCACGATGGAGCTGAGCCAAGAGGCGCTGGAACGCGCGCAAAGCCGCCAAGAAGACGCCGTGACCGTCCAGCAAATGATCCTTGAGATGGTGCCGTCCAGCCCCGTGCAAGTGATGGCGGATGTGAACGTGCTCCCCCTCATCATCTTCTCTTTGCTGATTGGCATCGGCATTTTGATGGCGAAGGAAGAGGGCGAGCCTGTCCTCAAAATCTTCGAGAGTGGCTCGGTCGTGATGCAAAAAGTCACCATGGTGGTGATGGAGCTAACCCCGTTTGGCGTGTTCGCGCTGATGGCATGGGTGGCGGGCACATTGGGCGTGGATGCGCTCAAGGCATTGGGCCAAGTGCTGCTGCTCAACTATCTGGGCTGCCTGCTGATCATCGGGGTGATTTACGCCAGCATGATCAAGTTTGTTGCGCGCCTGCCGGTTATCGACTTCTTCCGCGGGATTATTGATGCGATTGCAGTGAGCTATTCCACGGCCAGCTCCAATGCGACCTTGCCAGTCACCTTGCGCTGCACGCGGCGCAATTTGGGCGTGTCGAATTCAGTCGCCAGCTTTGTTGTCTCGCTGGGCGCGACGATCAATATGAACGGCACGGCGATGTATCTGGGCCTTGCGACCTTGTTTGGCGCGCAGGTGTTTGGCGTTGATCTGACCATGGCAGACTATGTCACGATTTCGATTCTGGGCACTCTGGGCGCAATTGGCGCAGCAGGTATTCCGGGATCTGGCCTCATCATGATGGTGCTGGTGTTCAGCGCGGTCAACGTGCCGCTCGAAACGATTGCCTTGGTCGCTGGTATCGACCGGATCATGGACATGATGCGCACCACGACCAATGTCAGCGGTGATGCAGCGGTGGCGACAACTGTGGCGAGCCTGACGGGCGAGATCGACAAGGAAGAAATGATCTCAGCGGATGATGTTTAGAGGCCCTAGAAATGGGTGAACTTAGCAGGTCTGCAGTTTCTTTAGGTTTTTGGGATGACAACTTAGATCCCACGCTTGTCTCGGACTTGTTGGAATGCGAGCCAACTGTTGGGGTCGCCAAGAACGGTGAATGGGTGACTGCAACCGGTGCCACCAAAATTGCGTACACCGGTTTTTGGCGCATTAAAGTCGCTCGTCGATCCCCGGGTGATCTCGATGGCCAAATTCGCGAGGTGCTCTCCTTGGTCACCTCTGATCTATCCCGTTGGGATCGGCTTCCAACATTTGAAAAATCTCGTCTCTTCTGCGGCCTTTTTCTGGCCGATGCGAACGAAGGTTCTTCGATCTCGTCCGAGACCTTGGCGATGATCGCTGAGCGTCGCCTGTCGCTGGAACTGGATATCTATTCGGCAGATTGATCTGTGATTCGTCATTCAAGTTTGCGCGGAAATGACAGGCACGGATGAAGCTGACTACCTCCCCTTCGGAGCTTCCAGAACCTTCTTCCTAAAGCTGCACAAATCCACCTGACCACAGCGCCAGCATTCCGGCGTGCGCGCCTTGCACACATATCGCCCATGCAGGATCAGCCAGTGATGCGCGTGCAGGCGGAAAGGTTGCGGCACGCGCTTTTCCAGCTTCGCCTCGACATGATCAGGCGTTTTACCCTTGGCCAAACCTGTGCGGTTTCCGACCCGCAGGATATGCGTGTCGACGGCGAAGGTTTCTTGCTTGAACCAGCAATTGAGCACGACATTAGCCGTCTTGCGGCCCACACCGGGCAAGCGCACCAGATCCTCGCGCGTGTCGGGAACTTCGCTTCCATATTCATCGACCAAGAGCTGCGAGAGAGCGATCACATTCTTGGCTTTGGAGTTAAACAGTCCGATCGTTTTGATGTGCTCGATCAGCCCGTCCAGACCCAATTCGAGCATTTGCTCCGGCGTTTTGACTTTCGCAAAAAGTGCCTTCGTTGCCTTGTTCACGCCCACATCGGTCGCTTGAGCGGATAGCGCAACGGCGACCACCAGCTGATAGGCATTGCCATATTCTAGCTCTGTCTCCGGCTCAGGATTATCCTCTGCCAAACGCCGGAAAAATTCGAAAATCTGATCTTTTGTCATCAGAGGTCAAGCACATCGGCCATCGTATATCGACCAGCGTCTTGTCCGATGAGCCAGTCCGCACCGCGCACAGCGCCGCGCGCGAAAATCATGCGGTTTTCAGCGCTGTGCGAGAGCGTGATGCGCTCCTGCTCGCCCGCCAATATAACGCTATGATCGCCCGCAACGCTTCCCCCGCGCAATGTAGCAAAACCGATATCGCCTTGTTTGCGCGCACCGGTATGCCCATCGCGCACGGCATCGCGGTGCTGGCTGAGATCAATCCCGCGCCCGCGCGCTGCGGCCTCACCCAGCAATTTCGCCGTACCTGATGGCGCATCAACCTTGTGCCGGTGATGCATCTCAAGGATTTCGAGATCCCAATCATCGCCCAGCTTGCTTGCCGCCATTTCAACCAGCGCGCTGAGCAGATTAACGCCCAGCGAAGTGTTGCCCGTCTGCAGAACAGGGATGTGCGCCGATGCCGCCTCAATCGCTGCAAAATGCTCCGCTTCCAGCCCCGTAGTGCCGATGAGGATGGGCACGCCTGCATCCCTCGCCGCATCAAGATTGGCTGCCAGTGCGACGGGCGCTGAAAAGTCGATCAACGCATCGCTTGCCGCCGCCAGCGCTGCGACATCATCACCGGCGTCTGCGCCGCCTGCGTGGCTGTGGCCCGCTTCGGCAATCGCGTTCACCAACGCTTGGCCCATGCGCCCCTTGCTGCCGATAATCCCTAACTTCGCCACTTGCGTCTCCTGCTTGCATAGGGTTCATGGCGCTCATGGATGATTTGCGCAAGATTGTGGTGCTCACCGGCGCGGGGATTAGCGCGGAAAGCGGGATTGATACGTTCCGTTCTGCGGGCGGCCTGTGGGAGCAGCATAGGGTTGAAGATGTCGCCACGCCCGAAGGGTTCGCGCGTGATCCCGATCTGGTGCTGGGCTTTTACGATATGCGGCGGGCGGCTTTGGCAAAGGTCCAGCCCAATGATGCACACCGGGCTTTGGCCAAGTTGGAAGCAGAGTTTTCAGGCGAGCTCCTGCTGGTCACCCAAAATGTCGATGATCTGCACGAGCGGGGCGGATCGCGCCAAGTGCTGCATATGCATGGTGAATTGAAGAGCGCGCTTTGCACATCATGTGAAATGCGCAGCCCGTGGGATGCTACCCTTTCGGACCGTCCGAACTGCCCCATCTGTCAGGCACCGTCACTGCGCCCTGATGTCGTGTGGTTTGGCGAGATGCCCTATCAAATGGAGCGGATTTATGCCGCCATTCGCGAATGCGATCTGTTTGTCAGCATCGGCACATCGGGTGCGGTCTATCCTGCTGCGGGTTTTGTGCGTGATGCCAAGGATTGCGGGGCGGCGACTTTGGAGCTTAATCTGGAGCCGAGCGAAGGCAGCGCCAGCTTTACCGAAACGCGCCACGGCCCGGCAGGGCAGTTGGTTCCGCAATGGGTGGGCGAGGTGCTGGATTCTGCTATCAGCTGAGCCGCAAATCCCCACATTCATATACCAAAGGTGACTGCATCGCTCAGCAAAAAACGATCAGCATTCATTCGCAACATGCTTCCAATCGAAATTGGTTTTCATGTCCTTCCCGACAATCACTCCGTTGCCCGGATCACCAGACATTTCTACTCCGATTTTAACATCGTTGTCGCCAGTCGCAATTGAGATTGGCCCGGACAAGGCGCCGCATGTAATCTTCGCCTTCAATATCGAAACATTGCTAAGGCTGGTGAACTCTCGATCGGATAAGGAGCACCCCGCTTCCAAATACTTACTTAAGAACACTGTTTCGATTTGATCGAAGGACGTCATTCGGTCGGATGCACAAAGCTTGGTCTCGGAAGCTTGAACGACTTTCTGGTTAGCCAAATTCAGCAATTTTATCTCGGCTTGCCATGTGCCTGATGTCAGATTTATCGAATGATCAGAAGTACCTTCAGCGTGAGTCGGTGTAAGGCCGTATGAAGTCGCCAGAATTGAAATGAGACAAGTGGCGAAGATGTGCTTTTTCATTACGAGCTTTCTGAAATCTAAATATACGTTAACGTTAGACATGAGGCTATGAATGCTCAACCTGGATCTCATGGCAAGCTTCGTCTGCATCTATCATCGTAGCTTCTAGAAGAAGCTTTAGAGGCCGCCTCTACTTCTTATTCTTCACCGGCGGCTGCTTCCTTGTAAACACCAGCTCAGTTTCGCTCGATGCTTTGGCGTCATAGGCATAACCTTGCGCATCAAAGCCTTTAAGATCATCGGTGTTTTCGATCCGGTTTTCCATGATCCAGCGCGCCATCAGCCCGCGCGCGAATTTCACATGATACATCAGGCGGCGGGCCTCGCCATCTTTTACATTCAGGAAGCTCGCCTCGATCACATTGCCCGGTAGGGCCGAGGTATCGACCGCTTTGAAATATTCGTTGGAAGCAAGATTGACGATGGTGCTGTCTTCATGGCCGCCCAGATCGTCAGCCAATTGCTGGCCAATCCGGCTGCCCCAAAAATCATAGAGCGATTTGCCCCGTGGGTTCGCCATCTTCGTGCCCATCTCAAGCCGGTAAGGCTGGATTGCGTCCATCGGGCGCAGCAGGCCATAAAGGCCGGAGAGAATCCGCAAATGATCCTGCGCATAGGCGAGCGCGCTGTCGTCCAAACTTTTCGCCTCTAGCCCCCAATAGACATCGCCATCGAAAGTGAGCCCGGCAGGTTTGGCTGAATTGCTGCGCCCATCCAGATCGAACGCCTTGAAGCGTTCGGCGTTCAGCTCGGCAAGATTGTCGGAGATATGCATCAAACGCTTGAGGTCAGCAGCGGATTGTTTCTTCGCAACCTTGGCAATCGCGCGGGTATCGTCATCAAGTCGCGGACGGGTCACGTCCAGCGCGGTCTCGCCCGTTTCAAAGTTCAATTTCTTGGCAGGCGATAGAAGCGTAATCATGCGTTTGCGTCCTTGGGAATCGGTTGGCTGTTATGTGGCGCTGGCTGCCGAATAATCAAGCGCTCGCAGGCCCGCATCCCCTGCAGGCTGGGTCCTTGCCGATGGTGAGCGTGCGCATCGCTGGCTTCATCCCGTCGAGTATATGGATTTTGCCCCATTGCGGATCACCCAAAGTGCTCACCCCTTGCAGCAGGACGCGCACAGATTGCATCGCGGCAAAGCTGCCAACCCATCCTGCCATCGCGCCCAGCATGCCATCCTCTGCGCAAGTATCGCAATCCTCTGCATCAAAGGCATCGCCGACAAAGCAGCGGTAGCACGCCTCGCGCGCCAGATGTCCAGCAAACGCGCCCACTTGCCCCTGAAAGCGTCCGACGGCCGCTGAAAGCAGCGGCGTGCGCTCGGCGACGCAGGCATCGGACACCGCCAGGCGTGTGGCGAAATTGTCCGTGCCGTCGAGCACCAGATCAACCCCGGCGATCAGGTCACCGACATTTTCAGAAGTGATGCGGGCATCAGAAATTGTGACGTCCAAAGCCTCGTCGAAATTGGCCATCCAGCGGCGCGCGCTTGTTGCCTTGCCATGACCAATATCACGCGCGGTGAAGATGGTTTGGCGCTGTAGGTTGCTTTCCTCAACCACATCATCATCAACCAGCGTGAAGCGCCCGATGCCGCTAGCAGCAAGATACTGCAGCGCAGGTGAGCCAATCCCGCCAAGCCCGATGAGCGCCACATGCTTTTCGCTCAATGCGACTTGTCCCGCGCCGCCGATCTCGGGCAGCACAATGTGGCGCGCAAAACGGTCGAGGCGGTCTGGTGACAAGCTCATGGAGAAGCTGTTTATAGCCTGGGCACAGCCTGTCGACAGCCCTGTTGATAGAGCTGCGGACAAAGCTGTGTCAAAACTGCGGAAATTGTGTGCGAATTAACTTTCAAGCTGCCGCAAAAGGCTCCGCACATCGCCGTCCATATCGGCATCGCGTTCGCGCAAATCCTCGATCAGGCGAACCGCGTGGATAACTGTCGAATGGTCACGTCCGCCGAACTTGCGTCCAATCTCTGGATAAGAGCGCGGCGTGAGAACTTTCGACAGATACATCGCAACCTGACGCGGGCGAACCACTGCGCGCGCGCGGCGTTTGGATGACATTTCCGACCGGTCGATCCGGTAGAATTGGCAGACCGTGCGCTGGATCTCGTCAATCGTGATCCGGCGGCGATTGGCCGAGAGGATATCGGTGAGCTGTTCCTCTGCCAGATTGAGCGAAACCTCTTGGCCCGTAAGCTGGGCATAAGCGATCAGCTTATTAAGGCCGCCGACCAGCTCGCGAACATTGCGCGTGATGGTGCGGGCCAGGAATTCGATCACATCGGCTGGCACTTCCAAAGGCGCGAAGCGCGACAGTTTCGATTCGAGGATCGAACGGCGCAGCTCAATGTCAGCCGGCTGGATATCAGCCACCAGACCCATCGACAGGCGCGAAAGCAGGCGCGGCTCGACACCGTCCAATGCTTGCGGTGCGCGATCGGCGGCAAAGACCAAACGCTTGCCTTCAGCCAGTAGCGCATCGATTGTGTAGAGCAGCTCTTCCTGAGCGCTCGCCTTGCCGATGATGAATTGAATGTCGTCCACAAGCAACAGATCGAAGCTGCGCAAACGCGCCTTAAATTCGATCATCTGGTTTTGCTTTAGAGCCTGAACGAATTCGACCATAAACCGCTCGGCTGAGCAGTAGAAAATGCGCGCGCGCGGATGAGCTTGAAGATAGGCGTGGCCAATCGCGTGCAACAAATGCGTTTTGCCTTGGCCGGTCGCAGCTTTGAGATAGAGCGGCGAGAATTGCGGCTCTTCGGTCGCGGCCATACGCTGTGCGGCGTTGCAACCAAGAATATTGGTCTCGCCCGTCACAAAAGCTGCGAATGTGAGCGAGGGATCAAGGCCCACAGAAGAAGTGAAGCCAGCATCGCCAATCGTTCCCGCTGCCACTGCAATCGCGCTGGTGTCGAGTCCGTCATTGGCGGGGCGGCGACCATTGTCGAGGCGCAACTCGGGCAATTGGCGGCGGCCGGGGTGCACTTGAATACGCACCTTCCGCACTTCGCTGCGGGCGATCTTCCAAGCTAGCGAAAGACGGTCTTCGAAACGGTCATTGACCCAATTGGCTGAGAATTCAGTGGGCAGGAAAAGATCCAGCGTTCCGCTTTCCCGGTCAAACCCGCCAAGCTGGATCGGCTTGATCCATTGGCTGTGCAACTGATGCCCCAAATCCTTGCGCAGACCCTGGCTGATATCCGACCAATCGGCCGCCAGGTTCACTGCTTCTGCATCTTCCATCAAATCTTCATCTGTCTTGCGCCGCTGTGCGTTATTGCTGTCATTATTATGCGCCATCCGTTGCTACTTCCCAATCGCTTCGGCGCGGTCTTCCAACGCGCCAGCTGTTCATCCCCAAACGAAAGGCATGGCTCCGCCATGGCCCGAAATCACTCGATTCCGGGAACTCCCCCATCAACCAAAAATGTAAAAGCACGGTCTGTCCCGCTCCGTGCTGAGCTCCGTTATCTACGGCTGAGAATTTATCGCAAGGGGGGAGATAGTAAAAAAAGTGAAATAAAAATGTTGACTCCCCGCAACCCCGCAGGCGTGCGTTCAAGTATATGAAATATAGAGATAAAACTCAAAAAAGGCCGCGAATCGCGGGAAATCCTCAGGTTTGACCTATCAGTCAGCCGGTGTTGCGCCGCAAAGAAAAAGGGCCGCTCAAATTGAGCAGCCCTTCAAGCGCCTGAGATGTAACACGGCGCAACAAATTTGAGCGAATCAGAGCGCCGCGACTCGCTTCGAAAGACGCGACATTTTGCGAGCGACTGTGTTCTTGTGAAGAACGCCGCGTGCCACACCGCGGGCCAATTCAGGCTGGGCTGCGCGCAGAGCTTCTTGAGCTTCTTTCTTGTCGCCGCCTTCAATCGCGCTTTCGACTCTCTTGACGAAACCACGGATGCGGCTGACGCGCGCTGTGTTGATTTCGGCGCGGCGGTTGTTGCGACGGATGCGCTTGCGAGCTTGCGGCGTATTGGCCATGTTTGTCCTTCATCAGGGGCTGTTCGGTCAGCCCGATTATAAGCGTGTAACTATCAATGGAATCGGCGCAAAGATCGCCGGAAAGCGCGCGACATAGGGTGAAGCCGTGCTGGCGTCAAGAAAATGGTGAGCAGGTGGGCAGTGCTGACACAATGACTGGCAGCTCACTTCTGGCACTTGGGGCAATACCATGTGCTGCGCCCGCCTTGCTGAATGCGCCGGATGATGCCGCCATCGCCCCGCGAACAAGGTTCTCCCTCGCGGCCATAAACATCAAAGCGCGTTGCGAAATATCCCAACTCTCCATCGGGCGCGGCATAGTCGCGCAAGGAGGAGCCGCCATCGCGGATCGACTGGGTGAGCACTTCGACAATATGGGGCACGAGCCGTTCAAGTTGGGGCTTGGTAACCTTGCCGCCTTTCTTCAGCGGATGAATGCCAGCGCGATAAAGCGCCTCGCACACATAGATATTGCCAAGGCCGGCGACCACGCTTTGGTCGAGCAGGCACAGTTTCACCGCCTGCATGCGGCCCTTCATGGCTTGCTTGAGATGGGCCGGCGACAAGTCTGGCCCCAGTGGCTCCGGCCCAAGCGCTGCAAAGGGCGGCCATTGATCGAGCGCATCGCTGGCGATCAGATCAACCGAGCCGAACCTTCGCGGATCGCACAGGGCAAAGCTATGATCGCTCGTCTCCATCACCAGATGGTCGTGCTTTTCCGGCTGCGCGGGATCAATCCGCCAGCGGCCGCTCATGCCCAGATGAAAAATCATGGTTTGATCGCGGTCTGTGTGGATGAGACCGTATTTAGCGCGGCGGCTCAGCCCTGTCACCGTGGCACCCGTCATCACTTGCACCAGATCAGGTGGGAAAGGACGGCGCAAATTGGGGCGGTTCAATGCAATGCGGCTAATCCGCTCGCCATCAAGAAACTGCGCAAGCCCGCGCACTGTGGTTTCAACTTCGGGAAGCTCTGGCATTTATTATCTCACGGCTTGCTGTCTGACTTCGTCCGACAACGCCTCCGAAAGGGACGCCTACCGGCGGCGCGCGTTCGCGCTTTGGTGTTCCTAACCAGAACGAGGCAATTCTCAACTTCCCACTTCGAAATGCAGCGGCTAAGGCGCTTATCATTATGACAGATCAAGTCTCCTTCGGTTATGAAGACGTCGCCCCGGATGAAAAAACCACCCGTGTGGGTCAGGTCTTTTCCAGCGTGGCCAGCAAATATGACGTTATGAACGATGCAATGTCGGGCGGAATGCACCGGCTTTGGAAGGATCGCTTTGTTCGCAAAGTTAAACCGCAGCCGGGCGAGGCGATCCTCGATATGGCGGGCGGTACTGGCGATATTGCTTTTAGGATGGCGGATCACGGCGCGGATGTGACCGTGGCCGATATCAATCAAGACATGCTCGATGTGGGTGTGGAGCGCGCGATTGAGCGCGGCTATGACAGCCTGGTTTGGTCATGCCAGAACGCTGAAGAGCTGAGCTATCCCGCGAACGCGTTTGACGCATACACCATCGTCTTTGGCATCAGGAACGTCACTGATATTCCCAAAGCTTTGCGCGAAGCACACCGCGTTTTGAAACCAGGCGGGCGCTTCTATTGCATGGAGTTTTCGACCACCAGCTGGCCGGGCTTCAAAGAGGTCTATGATGTCTATTCGCACAAGATCATGCCACAAATCGGCAAGATGATCGCAGGTGATGAGGACTCCTATCGCTACCTTGTTGAATCGATCCGGCGTTTCCCCAAACCACCCGAGTTCGAAGCCATGATCCGCGATGCAGGCTTTGCCAACACAAGGGTAGAGATGATTTTGGGCGGCGCGGTCAACATCCACTCAGGGTGGAAGATTTAAGAACTTGGCACGGCCTATCACGCATATCTTCCGGCTCCTGAAGTGGGGCCGAACGCTGGCGAAGCATGGCGCGCTGCGCGGTATCGAGAAGGATGCGAACACGCCTCCTCCGGTGAAGCGGCTGGCGCGTATCGCGCGGCTGGGTACCTTCCAACCCAAAGAGCCGGACTATGCCGGTGCTTTCCGCGCGATTGGTCCGGCAGCGGTCAAGCTGGGTCAGACATTGGCGACACGCCCTGATCTGGTGGGCGAGGAAGCAGCCAACAATCTGTTAAGCTTGCAAGACAATCTACCGCCGGTCGATTTTGGTCAGATCGAAGCAGCGATTGCGGCAACTTTCGAACAACCGCTGAGCGAGATTTTCTCCAGCATTGATCCTGATCCTGTCGGCGCGGCCTCGATCGCTCAGGTCCATCGTGCGGTCACCAGTGATGGCGAAGACGTGGCGGTCAAAGTCCTGCGCCCCGGTATTCGCGAGCAATTTGCCAAGGATATCGAGACGTATGAATGGGCCGCAGCCCATCTTGAAGCCATGGGCGGCGAAGCGCAGCGTCTTCGCCCGCAGCTGACCATTGCCAATTTCAAACGCTGGACTTTGCGCGAATTGGATTTGCGGCGCGAGGCGGCCTCTGCCTCAGAGCTTGCCGAGAACATGGCGGGAGTCGAGCGCTACCGCATTCCGACAATTGACTGGGACCGCACCAATGGCCGGGTGATGACGGTCGAATGGGTCGACGGCCTTAAGATCAGCAAGGTCGAGGAGTTGACAGCGCGCGGACACAATATGCCCGAGCTTGCCAACCGGCTGGTGCTGGCTTTCCTGACCCAAGCGATCAGCGGCGGCTTTTTCCATGCCGATATGCATCAGGGCAATCTCTTCGTTGAAGATGACGGGACGATTGTAGCGATTGATTTTGGCATCATGGGCCGGATCAACCGGCAGGCGCGCGTGTGGCTGGCTGAAATCCTGTATGGCCTTACGACCGGCAATTATAAACGCGTTGCCGAGATTCATTTCGAAGCCAAATATGTGCCCAGCTATCACGATGTGGACGAGTTCGCGACGGCGCTGCGCGCAGTGGGCGAGCCGATGCGCGGCAAGCCGGTTAGCGAGCTAAGCGTTGGCCAAATGCTCGACGGTCTGTTTGCGATCACTCGTGATTTCGACATGCAAACCCAGCCGCATCTGCTGCTTTTGCAAAAGACGATGGTGATGGTCGAGGGGATTGCCACGCAGCTCAATCCCAAGATCAATATGTGGGACACGTCTGGGCCGTTTGTGAAGAGCTGGATCCGCGACGAGCTTGGTCCTGAAGCAGCGATTGCCGATAGACTGAGGGAAGATACGCAGACTTTGCTGCGCGTGCCCGAGCTGGTGCGGCGGATCGAAGAGCAATTCCCGTCAAAGGGCGGCGCGCCAGAACCGCCTCCTTTGCCCGATATCGAATTGATGTGGGAAAAGCGCGCAGGCAAGCAGCGAAAATGGCCTCGATATATTCTGGCCGGAGCGCTGGGAGCAGGCGCGCTCTTTGCCGCGCAAACTCTCGGCTGGATCGCTTAGGGCGTTTTCTTCGCCGGCAGGATCCGGCTACCGATCAGCGCCACGGCCACTGTCACCGCTTCTACAATCATTGGTTGCAACCAGCCGTCATGCGCGCCGTTTTGCGCCAGATTGACCGCGCGCCCGATGAAGGCCGCGCCCATCAAGGCGGCGGCAACAAACAGCGGGTCAGCCTTGCGCGCGATGGCGCCCCATACCAGGCAGCCACCTGCGACCAGAAAGAAAGCGGTGAAGTCTGCGCGGATCGATGCCAGCCCTTTGACGCCCAATTGTTCAATCCCAAAGTCCGCACTTGAACCAGCTGGATTGAGCAGAAAGCCTGCACCCAAGAAAAGGTAGAGCAAGCCCAAAAGCACTGCCAAGCTGCGTATTGCAAGTGTCATGAATGGATCCCCCAACCCTGCTGATGGGCAAGGCAATATCATTTTGCTTAAGGTCTGGCCACTTGGCGCAAAGAAAAGGCCT